>JAENWE010000198.1 GCA_016650185.1 Vicinamibacteria bacterium
ACAGCACGGGATCTTGTACCCGAACTACTTCTCGTATGAACGGACCGAGGGCGACGTGACTCTCGGCTCGCCCATCGCGGACACCACCGCCATGTACGGCAGCGATGGGGTTCGACTTCTCGAGAATACGTTCCGCTATCCTTCCGGCCATGTGGTCGCGACCGGGTCTCCTCGGTACGACGCCCTGGCCGGAGAGATCCGTGGCGCCGACCGCGAGGAGCGCCGCAGCAGTTTGGGGGTGGGCGCCTCCGAGAAGCTGGTGGTTCTGGCCAGTCGTTACGCCGGCATCCGTGAGACTCATAAGGCCTCGGGCCCTGCCTTCCCACGCCTTCTGGCCGCGGTCAAGGGAATCGAAGGAGCGAGACTGATCGTGAAGCCGCACCCGGCGGAACCGAGAGACGCCTACGACCAGGACATTGCGATCGCCGGTGTTCAGGATCGTGTGCGCGTGATCTCGGATCAGTCATTGACCTATATCCTCCCCGCCGCGGATCTTCTGGTGACGGTGGAATCGCTGTCCGCAACGGAGGCCCTGGTCGCCTCGGTGCCGGTGGTGGTGCTGCGGCATCCGTCCAACCTGCGTGATCTGGTGGCGAGCGGAGCGGCGATCGGGATCAAGGACGGCGAGGACCCCGCGCCGAGTATTCAGGCCCTGCTGAGCGATGCCGCTGTCCGCGAGCGCTGGCGCAACGCCCGCGACGCATTCCTGCTCGACGTCGCCCACGGCGTCGACGGAAAGGCGCTCGACCGCCTCCTCGAATTGGTATCGCGGATGGCGGGCCTCGGTTAACCTTCCGCCACACCGCCATGAATCCCACAACGATCCGGATCGGATCGCGCGAAGTCGGCTCGACCCAGCCCTGCTTTGTCCTCGCCGAGGTCGCTTCCGCCCACGAGGGGTCGGTCGATCAGGCTCTCAGGATGCTCGACGCCGGGTTCCGAATGGGCGCGGATGGAATCAAGTTCCAACTCTTCAAAGCCGACCGACTGGTGGTGAATCGGCATCCGGGCCGGAAGGACTTCGAGCAGATCGAACTCACGGACAAAGAGTGGCGGAAGGTCCTCTTGCAGGCGAAGGGCTCTGGCCTTTCCCTTCTGGCCGAATGTTTCGATCTGCCGTCTTTGGAACTCGCCCAGGAAGCGGAAGCAGACGCCTACAAGGTTCACACCACCGACATGGAGAACAAGGATTTCATCCGCGCGGTCGTGGAGGTGGCTAAGCCCGTGTTCTTCGCAACCGGCGGCGTCCAGGAGGAAGCCCTGGCCGATGCCCTTTCGATCGTGGGCGACCGGGAACTCGGCCTCCTGTTCGGCTTCCAGACCTTCCCGACCCCGGTCGAAGAGATTCGATTCCGCGGGCTCGAAAGTCTGAAGTCGCGCTACCAGGTGCCGGTCGGTTTTCTCGATCACACCGACGGAGGGACGCTGTTTGCCCTCATGGCTCCCGCTCTCTCCGTCACCTATGGCGCCGATCTGGTGGAAAAGCACTTCACTCTGGACCGATCGAAAAAGGGCTTCGACTACCAATCATCGCTCAACCCGGAGGACTTCCACCGCATGGTGGAGATGATTCGCACCGCGGAGCGAGCGCGCGGCGAGGCCGGGCAGCCCATGTCCGCCGCCGCCGACTCCTATCACCGCAAGATGGGGCGCTTTATCGTGGCCCGCACCCTGATCGGCCGGGGCGATGTGATCACCGCCGAGAAGCTCGACTTCAAACGCATCGATCCCAGCAAGGATCCCGGCCTGTCGCCGCGCGCCGTCGACCGCATCGTGGGCCGCCACGCGAGACATCCGATCGAGGCCGACGCCACGATCCGAGAGGACATGCTCGATTGAGCCGCACCGTGTGCCTGGTGACGGCGCGCATGGCCTCGGCGCGCTGCCCGGGCAAAGCCCTCCAGGAATTGTTGCCCGGAGAGCCTCTTCTCGCGGTGTTGCTCACGCGCATGCGATCATCGACGACGGTTGACGAAGTGGCGCTCGCCACCTCGGTGAATCCGGAGAATGATGCCATCGCCGACCTCGGCCGAAGTCTTGGGGTCCGGGTCTTCCGCGGCGAGGAGGAGGACGTGCTCAAGCGACACGTGGACGCGGCCTGGGAGTTCGAGGCCGATCAGGTGGTTCGCGTGACCGGCGACAATCCTTTGACCGATGTGGGCACCATGGACGCCCTGGTAGCTCTCCATCATGAGCGCCAGGCCGACTACACCTACGTGCCCGGCGAGGCTCTCCTCATGGGCATCCTCGCGGAGGTGATATCACGCGACGGGCTCGAACGTTCGTGGAATCAAGGCCAGCCGAAGCATCGTTCGGAGCTGGTGACGCTCTACATCAAGGAGCATCCAACACAGTTCAAGATAGCGATGCTGGATCTCGCTCCGGGGTTGCTGCGCCCGGCGTACCGGCTCACCGTCGACCACCCCGAAGACATCCGCCTTCAGCGGGAGATCTTCAAGCTCCTCCGTCGCGGCCCGGTGGTCGAAACCCGCGAGGCGATCGCGTTGCTCGACACCCGTCCCGACCTGGTCGCCATCAATTCTCATCTCACCCACAAGGGCGTCAACCACCGGTCGGTGGAGCTGGATGCCCTGGTCAAAGCCGCACAAAAGAGGAGGCCCTGACGCCGCCCCCTTCAGCAGCGAGCCCTCGACGACCTCCTCCCAAGAACCCCACCCGTCCTCGCGGAGGAGAAGTTCGGACATCCAAGGTCATCGCGATGGCCTCATGGTTAGACGAGGCCTGAAGCGATCCCGACTCCTCGCGCTCGCCGTTAGACGCCCCCACCGGTGTGGCCGTAGCCACCCGAACCTCGGTCGGTGTCTGGAAGGTCATCGACTTCGGTCCATTCGGCCTGCTCGACCGCGGAGATGACGAGCTGGGCGATGCGCATGCCCCTGGAAACCACGAATGGTTCGGACCCGTGATTGACGAGAACCACGCCCACTTCGCCGCGATAGTCCGAATCGATCGTCCCGGGTGAGTTCAGCACGGAAATGCCGTGCTTGAGCGCTAATCCGGAGCGCGATCGAACTTGTCCTTCGTAGCCTTCGGGAATGGCGAGGGAAAATCCGCAGGGCAGGAACTGGCGGGCCCCCGGCGCGATGGCGCGGGCCGCCTCGATGGCAGCGTACAAGTCCATCCCCGCCGAGCCCTGAGTTTGATAGGCGGGAAGCGGAAGGCCGGATCCGCCAGGCAGACGCTTGAAAGCGATGTTCATTGTGGAGGCGAAGCCTATCTCCGAGGGAGCAGCCCTCGCTATCACGCAGTCGCCGAGGGCAAGGGAGAGAAGAGTCGCGGGTTCCGGCCACGAACCGCAGCTCAGTTGGTCCCATCTGATTGCTTCCCTCAGGTGGGTAGTCCTCCGGGGCCTTTCAGATCGGGCTCTCGGATCGACCAGCCGCCCGGCCCGTCACCGGCTCAGACGGAGTCGCGGCGTAGACTGCTGCCATGCCCCTACCACCCATTTACGATCCCCAGGCCGTCGAGCCGCTGTGGCAGGAGCTGGCCGCCGTCGGCGTCGAACCTCTCACCACGCCGGAGCAGGTCGATGAAGTCCTCTCCGCGAAATCCGGCACCACCCTCGTCATCGTGAACTCGGTCTGCGGCTGCGCCGCCGGCCAGGCTCGCCCGGGCGTGATGCTGGCTCTCCAGAACGCGATCATTCCGGACCGATCTGTCACGGTGTTCGCGGGCGTCGACCGCGACGCGGTCGAGCGAGCCCGCTCTCACATGAGCGCCTATCCTCCTTCGTCGCCGAGCATCGGCCTCTTCAAGGACGGCCAGCAGGTCTTCATGCTCCAGCGCACTGACCTCCAGCAGATGAACGAACCCCAGGTGGCGGAAGCGCTGCGCAAGGCCTTCGACGCTCACTGCTCGCGAACCGGTCCGTCTATCGATGAAGAGACGTACAAGCAGATCCGGCCGTATGAGGGCTGCGGCTCGAAGATTCCGCTGTTTCCCGCGCGGGTCTGAAGAAGCCAAGGCGCTGAGTCTTTCGGAAGGCCCCTCTGATGTCTTCAGGGAGTGCCCATGTAGGCCACGCAGAACGACGGGGCCTTCGCGATGACGTGGGATGTCGGAACTTCGGGTCCCTTTCGGTGACCCTGTCTGTCTCCTTCAATCGTCACGGCCAGCGGGCCGTCGAGGGATCGTCAGTGCGCGTCACTTGGGAGCGCCGAAGCATCCCGAATCACTGCGTTACTCCTCGTTGAATTCAGTGGATCTGCGGTCTCCTCGGGGTCTTGGGGTCCGGGCGCCTCGAGGCGCAGATGTGCCACGTAGTTACGAAGCAGGACACTAGAATGGAGGTTTGGGAGGCGTCGTCTCTGCAAAAACAGCCACTTACGACAGAGGTTCCATGAAGTCCACGTTCGAAATTGCGGGAAGGAAGGTCGGAATCTCGGAACCGGCGTACGTCATCGCCGAGGCCGGGGTCAACCATGACTGTCTTCTCGACCGGGGCAAGGCCCTGGTTGATACCGCGAAGGCCGCGGGTTTCGACGCCATCAAGTTCCAGAGCTACACCGCGTCGAAAATCGCCACCCGCGTGGCGCCCCGCTACTGGGTGGAAGACAAAGACCCGAACGGAACCCAGTGGGACACCTTCGCCAAACTCGACAAGTTGAGCGACGCCGACTTCAAGACCCTGATCGCCTACTCGCGCCATGCCGGCCTTATGGCGTTCTCCACACCGTTCGATGATGAAGCCGTCGACTTCCTGGTCTCGATGGACATGCCGGCGTTCAAGATCGCCTCGGCCGACCTCACCTGCAAGCCGCTCCTCGAACGGGTGGCGCGAGCCGGAAAGCCGATGATCCTCTCCACCGGAACCGCCACCCTGGCGGAAGTGGATGAAGCCCTGCAAACGGTCGCGGCCAACGGTTGCGACGAGGTCGTCTTGCTCCATTGCACCCTCAAGTACCCCTGCCCGCCCGAGGGCATCAACCTTCGGATGATGACCCATCTCATGCGGGCTTTTCCGGGAATTCCGGTGGGGCTCTCCGACCATTCTCTCGGTATCAGCGTGCCCCAGGCCGCGGTCGCGCTCGGCGCGTGCATGGTGGAAAAGCACTACACCATCGACAAGACGATCCAGGGCTCGCCCGACCATCACCTCTCCGTCGACCCCACCGAAGGAAGAGCCCTGATGGAGGGCATACGCACCATCGAAAAGGCCCTGGGCAAGTCAGTGAAGGGCCTGGAGCCTCTGGAAAAGGAGGCGTTCCTCTATGCCCGAAGGAGCGTCACTTCGGCGACGGCGATTGCGCGGGGCGTCACCATCACTCGAGACATGCTCACCTACAAGCGCCCGGGCACGGGGATCTCGCCTCGCCATTTCGACCTGGTCATCGGCCGAACCGCGACCCGGGACATCCCCGAAGACACCACGATGACCTGGGAGATGGTTTGAGAGTCACGGTCGTCATTCCGGCCCGAGGCGGATCCGACCGCGTTCCTTATCTCAACATCAGGCGTCTGGGGGACTCTCCTCTCCTGGCCCACACTATCCGGGCCGCGAAAGAAGCGAAGGGTATCGATAGGATCATCGTCTCCACCGACGACGAGACCGTGGCTGAAGTGGCCAAGGCCCACGGGGCCGAGGTTCCGTTCCTGCGACCCAAGGAACTCTCGGGCGATCTGTCCAGCCTGATGCCGGTGGTCCGGCACGCGGTAAGGGAGTCGGAGAAGGATCGTCCGCGTCCAGATGTCGTGGTGATTCTTCAGGCCACGACGCCGTTCCGTCTGGCCCGCAGCATTGACGAAGCGATCGCCAAGATCGCCACCGGTCGCTTTTCCGCCGTGGTTTCGGTGACCCGCGACCTATCACTGCGCTGGAAGGCGGATAGCGGGCTGCTGCGTCCGCTCTTCGACCGCGCCGGACGCCGCGACGAGCAGGAGCCCGTGTACCTTGAGAACGGCGCGATCGTCGCCCTCTCACGCGACGTTCTCGAAAGCGACGCGCGGTTCGGCGACTCCGTCGGCTTTGTGGTGCTCGACAAGCGCGAGGGCTTCACCGTCCACGACCTTGAAGACTTCTGGATGGCCGAACGGCTGCTCCGCGAACCGCGCATCCTGTTTCGCGTGGATGGCAGCCGGGTCATGGGCATGGGCCACGTGTACCGGTCCCTGGCCATCGCCGAGGCCCTGCGTGAGGGCTCGCGGGCCGAGATCGCCTTTCTCATGAGCGCCGACCACGCCGAGGGCATCGCCACCGTGTCGAAGAGCGGGTATCCGGTCCGGGTCTTCAAACCCGGAGGTCTTGAGGTTCTCATAGACACCATCCAGGATTTCGCTCCGTCCGTGGTGATCAACGACCTGCCCCTGGTCGAAGAGACGTACCTGCGGTCTCTCGCTCGCCTGGGCGCCATCACCATCAATCTCGTCGACACCCTTGACGACCTGGAGCGCGTCTCGCGCGACGCCCAGTTCGTGATCTCGGTGATGAATGAAGACCGGGAGACGCCGGAGGGTTTCTACGGCGGCCCGGCTTTCGCCATCCTGAGGCGCCACTTCCAGGGCCGGGAACGCGTCTTCCGCGAAAAGCCAGTGAAAGTTTTGCTCACATTCGGCGGCGCCGACCCTCAGGCTCTGACCCTGAAAGTGGCGAAGGCGCTCGCACCCCTGACCCGGGACATTGAGGTCATCTCGGTGGCGGGGCCCGCCTTTCCCCACACCCACATGTTCGAGGCCCTCCAGAGAACGATCGGCCACAATCTGCCCCTGGTCCGCGGGGTGGACGTTCAAATCGCCGATCTGATGCTGGAGGCGGATTTGGTCCTGTGCTCCGGTGGAATGTCCGTGTACGAAATCGCCGCCCTCGGGACGCCCGGCGTGGTTCTGGCTCAAAACGCGAGGGAAGATCGCCGCATGCGAGAATTCGCTCGATTCGGAACGATCGAGTATCTCGGCCTGGGCGTTGATGTCGACGAGACACAGATCCTGGACGCGGTCCGGCGGATTCTGACGGATGGCGCCAGGCGCCAGGCGATGAGCGCCAAGGGCCGGAGCCTGGTGGACGGCTATGGAGCGGCGCGGGCCGCCCAGATCGTCCTCGAACAGGTCCAAGAGGAATCGAACGCGAAGGTCGCGACAGATGCGACCAAGGAAGGAAAGTCATGAAGGTCTTCATCACGGGCGGGGCTGGTTTTGTCGGAGGGCACCTCTCGGAAACGTTTCTCGACGCCGGGCACGACGTCGAGATCCTGGACGACCTCTCGACGGGTTCGATCGAAAACATCGAGCATCTCAAGGGCCGCAAGGGCTTCTCGTACGCCATCGACACGGTCATGAACGAACGCCTCACCGCGGAACTGATCGACCGCGCGGACGTGGTGGTGCACCTGGCCGCGGCGGTGGGCGTGAAGCTCATTGTCGAGAGCCCGGTGCGAACGATCGAGACCAATGTGCACGCTACCGAGATCGTGTTGAGCCACGCCAACAAGAAGCGCAAGAAGGTCCTGATCGCCTCCACTTCGGAGGTGTACGGGAAGAGCACGGACGTGCCCTTCCGCGAAGACGGAGACCTGGTGATGGGCGCGTCGATCAAAGGTCGGTGGAGCTACGCCTGCAGCAAGGCCATCGACGAATTCCTGGCCCTCGCGTACCACAAGGAGCGAAAGCTCCCCGTGGTGGTCTTCCGGCTCTTCAACACGGTCGGACCGCGGCAGACCGGACGCTACGGCATGGTCATTCCGAACTTTGTGCGCCAGGCCCTCTCAGGTCAGCCGATCACGGTGTTCGGCGATGGTGAGCAGCGGCGCTGTTTCACCGACATCTCCGATGTGGTGGGCGCTCTCTTGAAACTGTCGGAGTCGGAAGAGGCGGTCGGCCAGGTGATCAACATCGGCAACGACTCGCGAGAGGTTTCGATCATGGACCTCGCGAAGCTGGTCAAGGAGAAGGCCAAGTCCTCGAGCGAGATTGTGCTTGTCCCTTACGCGCAAGCCTATGAGGAGGGCTTTGAAGACATGCCGCGCCGAATCCCCAACCTCACCAAGATCAAGAACCTGATCGGCTACGAGCCGAAGGTCGACCTCGACGGCATCCTCGACCGAGTGATCGATCATTTCATGACCAATCAGGGGCGCATCTGATTTCTGCGACGGTTTGGGGAGGGAACGCACCCGTCGGGAGCGCCATCCTCCGAAGGCCGGTCCCACGCGCGGAGTTCTTCGATGAGCCAGGGTTCGGACCCGTCCGGTTCTGAGCCGGAGCCCTTGGCGGCGAAAACCGGCTCGAAGCTGAGGCGACTCGCCGGTCTTTCCGTCGCCTACGGGACGGCGGACGTGCTGGCCCAGGGAATCAATCTCCTTCTCCTCCCTCTCTACACGTCATACCTCACCCCGGCGGACTACGGCGCCCTGGCGCTTCTGCTCCTGCTTTCGACGTTTCTAAAGATCCTGTTCCGGGCAGGCCTCGACTCCGGCTTCATGAGGATCCACTACGACCTCGAGGATCCGGAGGCGAAGGCGCGTTTCGCCGGTACCGTGGCCTTGTTCTCGGGAGCCCTCTCCACCCTCGGGTTTGCGCTCTTCTGGCTCTTCTCGCCCACGGTGTCGCGGGCCCTGCTCGGTTCACCCGAGCAGACCCTGTGGGTGCGGCTGGTGGCCTTCGATCTGCTCGCCTCCTCGTTCGCCTTCGTGCCTCTCACCCTTCTGCGTATCGAGGAGCGCGCGAAACTCTTCTCCACCTATTCGCTGACCCGTCATGCCACGAACACCGTATTGAAGGTGGTTCTCGTGACCGCCGGCTTCGGGGTGAGCGGAGTTCTCGTCTCGGACGCGGCGGCGAGCGTGGTTCTCTCGCTGGGGCTCGTGTGGGAGCTCCGCTCACGCGCTCGGTGGGCCTTCGATTGGCCGCCCCTGCGCGAGGCCCTTCGGTTCGGCCTGCCCAAGGTTCCCCACGGCCTGCTGGTGCAGGCCCTCAATCTGGCCGACCGCAGAATCCTCGACGCCTATGTGTCCCGCGCCGAAGTCGGCGTCTATCAGATGGGGTCGAACTTTGCGTCCGCCATGAAGTTCCCGCTCTCGGCTTTTGAACCGGCCTGGCAGCCGTTCGTGTTCGACCACGCGCGGCGGGAAAACGGCGCGCGGGACATTGGCCTGGTGGCCTCGAGGATGTGCGTGCTCTTCATCGGCGTGGCCGTGACCCTGTCGCTGATTCTTCCCGACCTGCTCAGGATCGTCATCCAAAACGTCGAGTACCACGGCGCCGCGCCGGTGGCGCCGATACTGGTTCTGGCGTCGTTGTTTCAAGGCCTCTTCCTGCTTTCCTCGATCGGCATTTCGATCTCCAAGGAGGCCCGCTACTACCCGATGATCACGGCCGCCGCGGCTGCGCTCAACATCTCGCTCAATTTCTGGCTGGTGCCCGGCTACGGCGTGATGGCGGCTTCCTGGGCCACGGTCGCGGGTTACGCCCTCATGGCTCTGCTCGGCGCCATCATTTCCAGAAAGCTTTATCCGATCCCCATGCAGTGGCCGCGCATCGCCGGAGCTTTCGGCGCCGGGGTGGTCTTCTTTCTTCTCGGGACGCTGTTCGAGGCCCGGCCTTCAGGGGTGCTCCCTCGAGTCGGTCTCGCCATCGCTTTCGACCTCTTCGTATGGCGAGCCGTCTTCGACGAGACGGATCGGACGGAACTCCGGAAGGTCGTCAACTTCTAAGATCTGCCGCGGCCGGCCTTGGCTTTGCGCGCCGGTTCAGTCTTCGGACTCGACCAGCGCGGTCTCGGGCTTGATGAACGTGTGCTGACCGGAGTCTTTGAGAATCTGCAGAACCGCATCGGCGCCTATTTCCCTGGCCGCCTTGCCGCACTCGAGATTCTGGTTGGTGCGCGACACCGTGGAGTTGTCGCAGCAGATCGAAACCGGAACGCCGTGTTCGAGCAGGGTTCGAATGGGATGAGGGGTTCCCTTCTTGATGGCGCCCGTGTGCTGGTTCGAGGAGATGCAGCACTCGACCATGATCCGATCCTTGGCCAGTCGCCTCATGAGTTCCACGTCCTGGACCGCGGAACAACCGTGGCCGATCCGTTGACAACCGAGCCCCTCCACCGCCTCCCAGATGTAGCGAGCCGGACCATCTTCGCCCGCGTGCGCGGTCAGTCCGAGGCGGCCTAGGCGCGCGATCTCGTAGGAACTGGCGAAAAGATGGGGTGGATTTCCTCGTTCGGGGCCCGCAATGTCGAACCCCACCACACCGGTACGGGCGTGGAGGTGCTGGGCCTCGGAGATCGCGGAACGAGCGAGGATCTTGGCGATGTGGGGTCCATGCTGGCGCATGGCGATGACAATCAGCCCGAGCTTCATTCCATGTCGCTTGTTGGCATGGTTCATCCCCGAAAGTACCGCCCGGATGGACTGCCGAGGGGTGAGTCCCGCGAAGGTGTGAATGATGGGCGAATAGCGAAGTTCCAGGGTCTGCACCCCCGACTTCGCGGCGTCATCGACGATCGACTCGGTGACCGTGGCGATGTTCTCGTAGAACTGGGTGATCCAGAGCGGGTAGTGCATCTTGTCGAGATAGGACATGAGCGTCCCCTCTTCGTGCTCCTGGATCTCCAGCCGCCGCCGCATCTCCTCGATGGTGTCCACGGGGTTCAGGCCGTGGTGCCTCATCAGATTCCAGGTGACTTCAACCGGGATCGATCCGTCGGTGTGCTGGTGGAGTTCGACCTTGGGAGCGTCGGCAATCCGTGGGTCCATGTCGATGTCCACGTGGAGATTCTAGCGGGCGGCTAAGATCTCCCTTCGGTGTCCACTCCGCCTCCTCCTCGGATTCTGATCGTCGACGATGACGCCCTCTTCCGGAGGCTGCTCGAACGGCACTACACCGAGGCAGGGTGGGAAGTGGTTTCCAAGAGCGGCATCACCGACGGCCTCGCCGCCTACGCCAAGGCGCCTTTTGACCTGGTTCTGGTCGACTATCTGCTCAAAGACGGCAACGGCCATGACTTCGTACAGGGCGTCCGAGAGACCGACCTCGATGTTCCGATTCTGGTGGTTTCCGGGGCATTCGATATCGAAGCTCTCACCGGCTTCGTCCGTGAAGCCATCGATGACGTTCTGCCGAAACCCATTGACTTCGACAAGCTCAAAGACGTCACTTTGCGGCTGTCCCGCCTCGGGCGCGAACGGCGGCGGATGCGCAGACGCGCCTTGGCCCTGCTCGAAGTCTCGCGAAATCTGAAGGTCGGCGGCGACTCGAAGGAACTCTTGAGCCGGTTCGTGCGGGCGGTGTCTGAGATCACGCCCTTCCGCCGGGCCGCGATCTATGTCACCGATGTCGATAGCCGTCTGGCATTCCGCTCCGCCGTCCATGGCGCCGGCGCTCTGCCGGATCGGGTGCCAAGCTTGGAACTCTCCAAGGCTTTCGAGCGTGGTTTCCGGCTGGGCCTTGCCTGCTTTGTGCCTGGATCGGTCGTCGCATTGAACCGACCCACGCCCCGGGAACCGTACCTCGAAGCGCGTGCGCGGAAGAACCCGCCCGAGCCGGGCGACTACGGTCTGGTGGAAATCAGGTCGCCGCATCGGCTCTGGGGATACATCCTCTTCGAGGATCCCGACGATGGCCAGCGACCCTCCGAAGACAGCATGCACCTGCTGTCGCTGCTCTCGGGCTACGTCGCCACCGTCCTTGAGAATCGGGATTCGTTCGACGCGGAGGCTCGTCTTCGATCGAGACTCGAGATGGTCCGCGACGTGGTTCATCTCGCCCTCCAGCGCGCCGACCTGGGCGGAGCCCGATCCGTCATGACCACGGCCGCGGTAACCCGCGCCGGTTACGCGTATTCGGCTTTTCTCGAGAGACACGGAGAAGGTCTCTGGTCGATTGAGGCCCCGTGCCCCTCGCTCCAAGGAGCCAAGGCTCCCGCCCTGATGCGAGACGTTTTGGAGCTCCAGACCAAAAGCGCCAAACCCAGTGAGGCTCTGCACCTCCCGAGGCAGAGTTTCATTCTGGGACACGCCCCGCGGTTCTCTTGCGCCATTCCGGTTTTTTCAGGGCCCGACTTCAGAGGCTATTTCGTCATCGAGGACGACGTGCGCGAGGTCATCGAGGCGGCCGACGAAGCCGCCTTCCTTACTTTGTGCGACCAGATGGGCCTGCTTATCCGGAGACTTGACTACGAGCGGGAGCTGGCCCGCAAGAACGCGGAAATTCAGAGCTCGTATGCGCAGCTGGAGGCGATTCACCTGGAGAACGTTCGCATGCAGGAAGTGCTGCGACGCTACGTTCCGCCTTCGACCTGGGACAAAATAGACAAGGTGGGGCCGGGAGGGCCGGAGGGAATCGAAGAGGTCGTCGATCGGGCGGTCATGTTCGTGGATGTCTGCGGCTTCACTCACATGTCGGAAATGTTGAAGCCCGCTCAGATCGTGGCCATGCTGAACGCGTATTTCACCGTGGTGGCCTCGATCTGCTACCAGCACGGAGGAGAGATCGTCAAGTACATCGGCGACGGGATCATGGGTTTCTTTCCGGACGGCCTCAACGCCATCGCGGCGGTCTCGGACATCCTCGATGCCCGGGGCAAGATTTCCGCCGAACTCAAGAAGCATGAAATCGATCCGATCGAGATCCGAGTCGGCGTGGCCTGGGGCCCCACCATCGTGACCTCGGTGGGCCCGTTCTACCAGCAGGATCGCACCCTGCTGGGGGACACCGTGAATACCGCTTCGCGCCTCGAGCACCGGGCCATGCCGGGGTCCGCGCTCTTCGACAGCGGCCTGATCGGAAATAGAGACCCCGCTTCGTTGGGGCTCAAGTCGGTCGGTCTCCTGAACCTCCGGGGAAAAAGAAAGCCGGTCACCGTTCTGACCCTCGAGGGTGATGTGTCCCGGTACGCTACCGAAAAGACGGGAGAAATCGCACTCGGGCGCCGATCTACGAATCACGCCAAGGTCGACGGGCTGCTAGCCCCCGATGGCCTTCCGAACCTCGGCTAATAGGTCCTCGATTTTCGGATGGTCGCCCGCGAACTGACTCGCGTACTTGAAAGGCATCGACCCGTCGGGCATCTGTAGGACCACTCCACCGAGCTGAAAGGCGTCTCCGTGAACCCCGGGCTGGTTGAAACCTGCTTTGCGGGCCTCGGCGGCTCGCTTGAAGACTTTGGGGGTCAAAAACGTGAGTATCGGACGTTTGAATTCAAGCGCCTTGTAGAGGACCCGTTTCTCGTCAACGAAGACCGGCAGTTCGATCTTTGTCTCTTCGACGAAGGCCGTCGCGTAACGAAGGCTTGAATGGCCAACGACCACGACCTGAGCGCCGAGCTTCCGGAACGCATCACGTTCGCGGTGCGCCTGCACCGCCTGCTCGCGGCAGAAGATTCAACCAAAGTGGCGGACAAAAATGAAGAGTGTCGGCTTGTTCTTCGCGATCTCGGCCAGAGTCGTGTCTTTGCCATCCAGATCCTTCACCAGCAGATCGACCATGGCCCTTACGCCCCTTCCTGTTTGAGAATGCGATCAATCACCGGCCTGGAGCCTTCGATGGCGGTTCGCTGCATGTAGAAGGCGAGGCCGCGCTCGCCTCCGAGCTCTTCGCCATTCCCGGCGCGCCCAGGGCCACCGTGCACCAATCCGGGCAGAACGGTGCCCGGTCCCGGGGACAGTTCCGCGATTTTTGCGCTGCCCAGGAAGAGCCGGCCGTGGAAGGGCGCCAGCCCGAGCATCGTTTCGGAGACGAAGGGGACGTCTTCGGAGTAGATCGAGGAGACAAGGCCGCCGGCCCCACGGGAAACGAGCTCCACCGCCTGTGCGGCCGATCCGTCAAAGGGAACGATGGTCGCGGCGGGGCCAAAGACCTCGTGTGAATGGACGCTGGGCGCGTCCGCTCCGGGCTCAACTTCGAGAAGCGTGGGCGAGACGAAGAACCCCTTGCCCTTGGGCACGCCTTCCGGCTTGAGGCCGGGGCGAGAATGAACGAGGCGGCCGTCACGCGCCAGGAGGGAGAGTCCTTCCAAAACGGTCGCTTTCTGAGAGGACGTGGCGAGCGGCCCCATTCGAACGCCCTCCGTTCTCGGATTTCCAACCACCACCGCGGCCAGACGGTCGGCCAGATCGTCGCGGAAACGTTCACTCAAAGCCTCGGGGACCAGAACGCGTCGGATAGCCGTGCACTTCTGGCCGGCTTTTTGAGTCATGTCCCGCAGGACGTCCTTGAGGAAGAAGTCGTAGGTTTCCGAATCCGGCGAGACGTCGGGACCAAGAACCGCGGCGTTCAACGAGTCCGCCTCGACATTGATCCGCGTGCCGCGCAGGACCACTCCAGGGGTGTTGCGAAGAAGCGACGCGGTGGAGGCTCCTCCCGTAAACGCCAGGCAGTCCTGTCCTTCGAGACACTCGACCAGATCGCCGGCCCGGCCCATGAGGAGGGAGATCGAGCCTTTTGGCCAGATCTGCGCCTCCACCAGAAGTTCGAAGAGGCGATGGGCGACAAGGGATGAACTGGTCGCGGGTTTGGTGAGCACGGGTATTCCCGCGAGAAGGGCGACCGCCGCTTTTTCCGCCAGGCCCCATGCGGGAAAGTTGAAGGCGTTGACGTGGACGGCGACGCCGCGACGCGTGGTCAGGACGTGCTGACCCACCAGCCGGGGCGCGCGGCCGAGCTGGATCGCCTCGCCGTCGACGAGAATTCGCTTGTCTCCAATGGCTGCGCCTATTTCGGCAAAGGCCTGCAGCGTCGCGATGGCGCCATCAATGTCGAACTTCGCGTCGGACCGTGTGTTTCCGCCGTTCGCCATGGACAGGTCGATCAACTCATCGCGATTCTTCTGAAGGAGGGCGGCCGTTTTCTGAACGAGATCACCCCGTTGCTTGAAGGTCAGGGCGCGCAACGCGGGCCCGCCTTCGGTCCTGGCGAACTCGAGAGCGAGGGGGCGGACCAGGCCGTCGGAGGAGGCGCGGGCCAGAACTTCCTCGGTCGCGGGATCGAGAAGCGCTTCGCCTTCCCCTTCGCCTTCCTGCCAGCGGCCGCCGAGATAGCTCTTGAGCTTCGTCTTCGTCATGGGCCAATCCTAGTCATTGAGGTGCGACTCCCGCAGATCCATGGCCTGATTGGCGAGGGTGTCGGCCTTTTTGTTGAACTCGCGGCGGACGTGGTTGATCTCGGCCGCGTCGAAGCCGCGGCGAAGGGTCGAGGCCTGCCTCCAGAGCGTGATCATGTCCGGATGTTTGACCTTGTAGACGCCGTTCATCTGCTTCACCACCAGCTCCGAATCCGATCGGATCTCGATATGGCGGGCCCCGCGGGCGGAGGCGAGGCGGAAGGCATGCACCAGGGCCCTATACTCCGCGACGTTGTTGGTGGCGACGCCGATGAAGCCAAAGTGCTCAGCCACGATCTGACCCTCCCGGTCCACGGCGTGGACGCCGAAACCCGAGGGCCCGGGATTGCCTCGCGACCCGCCGTCGATGTGGATCACGAGTTCAGGGGTGAGGGAGGAGTTCACGCGTTACCCTGTCTCAGGAGGCCCTGGGCCGCAGCCCTGGACTCAGTGAGGAAGAGGAGCCTCAAGCGCTCCCTGGGGCGGCGGAGCGCTGAAGAACATGATCCGCGAGCACGAAGAACAGGTGATGATGGTGTCGTTTCGTTTCACGTCCACGTACACCTGGGCGCGGAGTTTGACGTGGCACATGGTGCAGGCGCCGTCTTTGGCCTCGGAGAGCGCCGTCCCTCTTCGTTGCAGGATTCGCGAATACTCGGCGAGGAGGTCGGGCTTGAGGTCGACCACTTTCTTCTCCCGGGTCGCCGCCACTTCGGCCCTCTTGGTCTGACAATCCAGGATCGAGGCGTCGATGGCGCGAATTTCGTCTCGTCTCGAGGCCTCCACCTCTTTGAAAGCCGTCTCTTCGGACTTCACCCTGGCCAGCCCGCCTTCGCCTTTCTCCATGGCCTCGAGGATCTCGTCCTCGCGGGTGCGAATCTCCCGTTCGACGTTCTCGATTTCGTGGAGAAGGGCGGTGTATTCCTTGTTGGTCTTCACTTCTCCGAGCTGGCCCTTGTACTTCGAACGCTTGGCCTCGAAGTCCTGGACTTCAAGCTCCAGGTGCTTTCGACCCTTCGACAGGCCGTCGAGCGCCGCCTTGGCGGCGTCGAGCGCCGCCCGATCCGCCACGATCTGGGCCTCGATCGCCGCCTTCTTCTGGGGAAGGGCAAGAAGCTCGCTGTCGAAATGTCTCAACTCCACATCGGCGCGGTGGAGATCCACGAGCGTCTCAAGATCAGGATGCATGGCGAACCCCGATCTTACCTTTCCGGGGGCCTTCGCTATTCCACCCAGATCTCGATCGTCTCGCCGTCCTCGCCCACGATCGACACGATCTCACGGATGTTGAGAGCGCGGAGGCGTTTCCAGAAACCGTCCGCGTCGTACCCCTTGAGCTCAAGTCCCCGTTTGGTGGCTTCGGGCAACGATCCGAACACGAACTCGGCCAGCGAAAAGGGCACGGTCACGGCCACGGTCTGCTTGCCGCCCTTGGTGATTCGGATTCTGAGCAGGCGCGCCGGCCCCTGAGGCTCGCGGTCGGGAGACGAGCTTTTGGAGGCCCGCGATGGCGTGGGAGTGGGACGAGCCTCGCGAGGCGAGGGGGCATCGCGCAAGCTCTTCGGTTCGAGGCGGAGCAACTGAAGCTTCGCCCGTTCCACGATGTCGGCATCCTTCGAGGTGGTGACGATCTCGCGAAGGACCCGGGTGGCCTTCCCCGCCTCCGCGAGGTTCGGGAGCGAACCGACCTGCAACGCGCCGAAGTATCGGACCGAAGGCCGATCGTCGCCCAAGGAGCGCAAGACCGCGTTCAAAAAGCCCGTCTTCCCGGACCGGGTCAGCTTCGTGGCCAGGCCAATGCGGGAAATCTCGGCCTCTTCGGCCAGCCGGGCGTCGGTGGGCGGCAGGTCGAGAAACGCTCCGTACTCCCGGAACGCCCGTTCGCTCTCTCCCAGCGACTCACTGCAACGAGCGACCCAATACGTCGCGGCCTCGCTCGACGATCCCTTCAAGGCGGCTATTTCCGCCCACTTGGCTCGCGACTCCTGGTACTTTCGGTCAAAGAAGAGGGCCTTGGCCTCGGTGAGATCGACTTCGGCGGCCATCGTCAACACGAACGGCAATCCGGAAAGGGCGACAAGGGCGGCGGCCATAATGTTCATGGCGCGGCGAGCTCTTGGGTAACCATGTCTATCTTCATGAGCAGATTCCTGCGGTCCACCTTACGGGCAATCGCATCCACGTCGGTGCGTCTGGTGCACTGGGGAAGGTCCGCCACCTGCTGCAAGACGCCCTCGACTTCTTCCATCACACCGCGGGCGGCAGTCAGAGTCTCTCCCGAGCCGGAGACGAGTGCGGCCCGGCGTCTGAGAAGAGTGCGACTGGTCTGGGCTTCCTGCCGCACATCCACGCTGTCTTGGGGTGAGTCCGGACAATCGGCCGCGGCCGTGACCTGAATGAGAATGTCCTGCGCCTCGGCCAGGTAACGAGCGGCGTTCGCGCGCAGTTGCGTCTTCTCCAGGCGTTCGTAGAAGGCGGCATTATTGGCCTGAGTCTCGGTCGGAGCCTGCAGGCGCGCGACCTCGGCCGGGGGCGCCGTCGATGGAGACGAGAGCCGGGTGGCGAGAGCGCCGGCGATGAGGCCAAACCCCACCAGACCAAGGGAGGCCAGGGCGAGGCCAGGGTTCCAATCCCGAGCCGAGGCGGGTTGAGACTCGGTTCGAATCCGGGCCAGAACCCTGGTTCGCAGCGCCTCGGATGAAATGGGCAGCGGACGATCCAGCGCGGCATCTCGCCGTAGCGCCTCCACGGCGAGGGCCAACCCCGCGAACTCGGCCTCACAGGAGGCACAGCCCTTCAGGTGCGTCCGAAGCCATTCGGCCGGAAGGGTGTCCAGCGTCGATGCCGCAAGCAGACCGAGCTGACGACGGTAGCGGAAGTGGAGGAAGGTCACGCCTGCGCCTCCCCCATGGCCGTCTTCATTCGGGCAAGAGCACGATTGAGCGAACTCTTGACCGTCCCCAGGCGAACCCCAAGGGTGGACGCGATCTCGTCCAGAGACATTTCCGAAAAATGCCGCAGGGTCACCACCGCCCGCTGCCTCTCATTGAGAGCGAGGAGGCCGCGCTCGAGGGCGCGACGTGTGTCTTCGGTGTGGAGATGGTCGATGGGCCCTGCCTCATGCCGGGACGGGACATGCTGGAGGTCCTCGTTCTCGACCGCGACTTCACGTGTCCCTCGACGCTTCTTCTGCCGATACCGGTCGATGGCCGCGTTGATGGCCAC
>JAENWE010000199.1 GCA_016650185.1 Vicinamibacteria bacterium
CACCCGAGTCGGAGAATTCGTCGGCGTGGATTCTCAGCGCCAGTCCCGCCGAGCGCGCCGCCTGGAGTATCCGACGGCTTTCGTCGAGGTTGAAAACGCCACGCTCGCAGAACACGTCGGCGAACTCCGCCAGTCCGAGCCGGGCCACTTCGGGAATGGCCTGCTCGATCATTTCGGCGATGTACGCCTCGCGGTCGGCCCGCCGGTCGAGCGGCACCTCATGCGCGCCGAGATACGTGCGGACCACGCGGACCGGGTGACCGATCGCAGCCTGAGTCATGGCCTCGAGCGAACGCTTCTCCGACTCGATCGAGAGTCCGTAACCGCTCTTCACCTCGGCGGTGGTCGTGCCGAGCGAGAGCAGGCGATCGAGTCGAGAGCGGACGATGCCGGCGAGGCCGGCGAGAGAAACCGCGCGGGTGGCCGCGACGGTTCTGACGATGCCACCGCCGCGGGAGGCGATCTCCTCGTAGGTGGCGCCCGCGAGTCGCGCACGGATCTCGTCATCGCGATCGCCCGCATAGGCCAGGTGGGTGTGGGCATCGACGAAGCCGGGAATCACCGCGGCTCCGTGGGCCCTCACCTCTTGCGTCTGGGACGACGTCTTGATGCCTTTGTCCAGGTCGGCTTCCGGTCCCACGAAAACGAAGCGCCCTTGGAATGAAGCCACCGCCGCCTTCTCCACAAGGCCAATGTCCCGCAGGGCCGGGCCGAGCCTGGGCCTCGGCCCTTTCAGGGTCGCGAGCTGGCCAATGTCGCGAACGACGAAATCGGCTTCGGGAAGTTCGTGGCTCATTGATTTTGGGACACTAGGGTATCAACGCTGACCGCCCTTGGATCCTAGCCCGGATCCGGTGACGGCGGAGGTCCACCTCCGCTTCAACCCTCGGAAGCGCGAGGTTCAGGTCGGTCGATCGCGATACCATCGAAGGACGATGAGACGCTCATTCCTGAATCGGCCGGTGGCCATCCTGGGCCAGTCCATGCCCATGGCCTCGCTGGCGCTGATCGCGTTCGTGGTTGTGGGCAGCGCGACCCTGGCTCTCACCAGCCGGCTCGGGGCGCCGCTCTTGAGCCTCAGCACGCTCTCCCCGTCCCTGGTGTTCCGAGGTCAGATCTGGCGAACCGCGACCTGGGCCTTCGTCGAGGCGGACGGCCAGAATCTCGTCTTCGGATCCTTGATGCTCGGCATCTTCGGGCGGGATCTGGCGGCTCTTTGGGGCGGCGTGCGATACCTGATCATCTGCCTGGGCGTTGCCTTCGGGGCCGGGTTCCTCACCAGCCTGGTCGGATTGCTCTGGGCCGACGTGTATCAGAACCAGTACCTCTCCATTTGGCCGCTGGCGGACGCCTTGATCGTGGCCTGGGCGATACTCTTCCCGAGTCGAACCATCCTTTTCATGCTCATGCTGCCCGCCTCGGGGAAGAACCTGTTGTACCTGACCGTCGGCATGACCGGTCTGTTCGCCGTCATGTACGGTTTCTCGAACTTCGTGCCCCACTTCCTGGCCATGGCGGTGATGTACGCGTACATTCGCGGAGGCACTGTTCTCTCCGCCCAAATGCGCCTCAACCGCCTCTTGACCCCGAAGCGGAACTCCAGCCTGAGAGTTGTGGACGGCGGCAGGAACAAGGACGGACAAAAGGGCTCGAACGGTTCCGGCTGGGTGCACTGACCGACCGGTTCTATGCCGTCTCCCGCGGGGGCCGCTCGCCGAAGATAGCGGTGCCGATGCGCACGATCGTGGCGCCTTCCTCGATCGCCGCCTCAAAATCGTGACTCATGCCCATGGACAGTTCGCCGCGGACCAGAAGCCCTCGCTCCATTCCCTGATCCTTGAGGGCGCGGAGACGCGCGAAGTAGGGTCGCACATCGTCCGGGTTGTCGAAAAAGGGCGGGATGGCCATCAGACCGTCGAGGCTGATCCCTTCGGCCGCGCGCAGAACCTGGAGAGCAGAGAGGAGATCTCGCTCCGGCACGCCTGACTTGGCGGGTTCTCCGGCCAGATCCACCTGAATCAGAACCGGCATGGTCAGACCGATCTCCTGCGCAGCGCGACCCACTCGGGCGGCAAGCTCGACGGAATCGATCGACTGGATTCTAGACACCGCGGCCACCGCCTTGCGCACCTTGTTCGACTGCAGGGCGCCGATCAGTTCGAGCCGAAGCGCGTCTTCACCCTGCAAGAGCGAGCCGAGCAGGCGCTTCTTCTCTTCCGCCTCCTGCACACGGTTCTCGCCAAAGAGTCGCTGACCGGCGGCGTATGCCGCTTCCAGGGCGGAGGCGGGCTGGAACTTGCTGACCGCCACCAATGCGACGCCCTTTGATTCTCGACCGGCGCGCAACGCCGCCGCCGCCATACGTTCGCGAATGGCGGCGATGCGATCGGCGATGACCATCGCGGGGACGACGGCTACTTCTTCTTGAGGGCGCCGAGGAGGCCGGTGGCGGTGGCCTTGTTCTGATCGCTCTTCGGACCCATGGCAAGGTACTTCTCGAGGCGGGTCACGCATTCGTCCGTCTTGCCGGCGTTCAGGGCCGCGGTCGCGAGATAGTACTGAACTTCCGAATTCGACGGGTCGGCAGCCTCCACCTTCTGGAACGCCGCGGTCGCTTCCTCAGTCTTGCCGCTGTTCAGAAGAGCCAGGCCAAGATTGAACAACTGACGAGGATCGCTGCTCCCGGAGGCGTTGGACATGACCTCGACCGCCTTGTCCTTCATGCCCTGAGCGGTGTAGATGTTCGAGAGCAGGACGCGGGCATCGCTGTAGTCGGCCTTCACTTCAAGGGCTCGCTTCAAGGACGCCTCCGCCCCTTCGTAGCTCTTCTTCTGATACTGGGCAAAGCCTTTGTTGTAGTAGGCCTCGGCGAGAGAAGGGTTCTTCAGGATCATCGCGTCGAATGCGGCGATGGCGCCGTCATAGTCGCCGGCCTGTAACTTGGCCACGGCATCCCCGAAGGTCTTTTGAATATCGTCCACGCCGGCCGCCGCCTTCGCCGCACTCGCGGAGAGAAGCTTGACCTCCGGCAGCACGGTGGCATCACCGAGGGCGATCCGGTAGGGCGAGGCGAATGGTGAGTAGCCTTCCTTGGTGTAGGTGAACTTCCAACTCCCGGGCCGAAGTCCGATCTGCATAAACTCGCCCTTCCTATTGGTCTTGTTGTCGAAGACCAGAGTGACCCCGCCTTGAAACTCCATCTTGACCACGACACCTTCAAGAGGCTGGCCCTTGTCGTCAAGAATCTTGCCCCGGACGCCTCCCGTTTGAGCGAAGGCCATTGATCCGGAAACCAGCACGGCCGCCACGGCGGTGAGAAGACGCTTCATAGATTTCTCCTGTTCGACACTTTGGACGAGTGTTTCGCCATTTTAGGCGGAATAGGGGGAGCGATAGCGGATGGGATCAACCGAGCCGGCCTTTGCGAAGGCGGTCAACCGAAGCCGGCAGCTCTCGCACTCTCCGCACGCTTGGTCGTTCGACTCGTAGCACGACCAGGTGAGGTCGAATGGAACCGCCAGCAGGAGCCCTTTCTGGATGATTTCCGCCTTGCTCAGCGCGATCACCGGCGTCTCGATGACGATCCTCGTGTCGGCGCGGGTGCCCAGGCGGATCGCGTCGGCGAAGGCCTGAAAGAAGGCGGGACGGCAGTCCGGATAGCCCGAGGAATCCGCTTCCACCGCGCCCATAAAGATCGAGGTAGCTCCGATGACCTCGGCCCAGCTCGTGGCCGCGGCCAGCAGATGCGCGTTCCGGAAGGGCACGTAGGAGCTCGGCACCACGCCCTCCTCCGGCTCCCCGTGACGCACCGCGATAGACAGGTCGGTAAGGCTGCTGCCCCCGATCTGTCGAAGCGAGGTGAAGTCCACCACGAGCCGTCGCCCGGGGGCCACCTCAAGACGATCGGCTAGAGCCAGGAAGCTTGAAAGCTCACGCCTCTCGGTCCGCTGTCCGTAGTTCGCATGGAGGACGGCGAGGTCGTGGGTCCTCAGGGCGAGAGCCGCGGTGAGCGCGGAGTCCATCCCTCCGGACAGGCAGACCACGGCGAGCGGGCGGAACGCAGAGATGGAACTCGTGGGATTCTTGCTCATGGCTAGGGCGATCTATGGCGCGACGACCGCGGGGGCGCCCAGCGGGCGCGCGAAATTATCCCGCTCAAAACGCTCTCGCGCCCAGTTGAAGTAGGGAAGGGACAAGGCGGAGAGAACGGTCGCCGTTCCGAAGGCCACCCCAAATCCGAACCGGTGGACCAGGATCCCCGACAGGATGGAGCCGGTGCCGATGCCCACGTCGAAGGCGGCCAGAATGCCGCCGAAGGCGCCGCCGCGGCCCCCTTCGTCCACCCGGCCCACGATGTAGGCCGTGAACGCGGGGTGGCAGTTTCCATAAGCGAGGCCGAAGACGGCGGCGGAGACCGCCATCATCGGTCGGGTATGGGCGAACGTGAGAAGGGCGAGGCCCAACGGAATCAGGCCCACGAAAACACGAAACATGCGCACGTGTCCCAATCGGTCGAGGAAAGGCGCCAGCACCGGTCTCGACAGGAAGGTGGTGAAAGCCATGGTGGTCAGGAAGATCTCTCGGGGCGCGATGCCTCGCGCATCGGCGGCGAGCGCCGCGAACGAAGTGACGGTCCCGAAGGCGAACGAGTATAGAAACAGAGCGAGGGAAATTCTGAGCACGCTGAAGTTGAGCGCCCCTCTCAGTTCGCGGGAGGTAGGCCAACCGCCCGAACCCGGATGGCTGTCGTGAATCGACCAGGCGATGATCCCCATCACCACGTTCATGATCGCCACGGAAAGGCACAAGGCCAACCAGCCATGCTGATAGACCGCGAAGCCAACGGTTGGGGCCACGGTCACGGCGAGGAGCGTCGACATGCCCCAGTACCCGAGGCCCTCGGCCCGCCGGGAAGGAGGGATCACGCTCGTGACATGGGCCGAGGAGGCAAGAAGCAGCCCGGACCAGAAGATTCCATGCAGAGTCACGAAGAAGAGGCGGGGCAGATTGGGAAGGACGCCGTAGAGAAGGACACAGATGACTATGCCGGTGGCGCAGATGATGAGTTGCTTCCGCCTTCCGATGTGATCGGACAGGGCGCCGGTGAACAGGGCGGAAAGCCCCGACGAATACGTGAGCAGACCCATGAAGAGACCGGCCTCGGTTTCGGTGCCTCCTTCGGCGAGCACCTGGAACGGCACCACGGGCAGAAGCATGAAGAGGGAGATGAAGACGGAGAACGAGAACGCCCACATCGTGACGAACGGTCCGGTGAAGAGGGGCTCTTTTGGCGGGGGCGAGGTCATGGCGAGGAACCGCGGAGTCTATGCCAGCGGCTCCATGGACGATCAAGACCTTGCTCAGCGGGGTCGCAAGGCGGAGTGCCCAAATCACCTGGGCCGGAGCGGTCCGGCGCTAAAAAATAACCTGGAGGGCTTCGTCGAGCGTCCGCACCGCATGGACCTTGAGGGACGAAGGAAACTCAGCGGTGGAGATAGCGCCTCCGGCGGCCGGAATCACACAGCGCTCGAAGCCCATTTGCGCCACTTCGCGAAGACGAAGGGCCGCTTGCCCCGCCGACCTCAGCTCGCCTCCCAAACCGATCTCGCCAAACACCGCGGTCTTCTCCGGCACGGGCTTGTTGGTGAAGGAAGAAATCACCGCGGCCGCAATGCCCAGATCGACGGCCGGCTCTTCCACCTCGAGCCCGCCCACCACGCTGACGTGAACGTCCTGGTCGGCGAGGGGATACCCGGCGCGCTTCTCCAGAACCGCGAGCAACAAAGAGGTCCGGTCGCGGTCGAGGCCTAAGGCCATGCGGCGGGGGGATCCGAAGGAGGCGCCGGTGACCAGGGCCTGAACCTCTACCAGCATGGTTCGCGTGCCTTCGACAGTTGCGACCACGGCGGAGCCCGGGGATCCGGGCAGTCGCTCGGAAAGGAAAAGGGCGGAGGGATTCGAGACGGGAATGAGGCCGGCGCCCGTCATCTCGAAAACCCCCAGCTCGCTGACCGACCCGAAACGGTTCTTCACCGCCCGCACCACGCGGTGATGGTGATTCTTCTGGCCTTCGAAATACAGCACGGTATCGACAATGTGTTCGAGCGACTTGGGGCCGGCGAGCGACCCATCCTTGGTGACGTGACCGATGATGAAAGTGGTAATACCCCGAGCCTTGGCCAGGAAGAGGAGTTGGGTGGCTACTTCACGCACCTGCGAGATGGACCCGGGTGCGGACGCGAACTTGGATGAGTAAATGGTCTGGACCGAATCAATGACCAGCGACGACGGCTTCATCAAATCGACCTGTTCGAGGACGTTCTCGAGGGAGGTCTCGGACATCAGGAAGAGAGCGCCTCCGGCGAGCCCGAGCCGGTCGCCGCGCAGCTTGATCTGCCGTTCCGACTCTTCGCCGGACACATAGAGAACAGCACCTCCGGTTCGCGCCAGCAATTGAGCGACCTGCAGGAGGAGCGTGCTCTTGCCGATGCCGGGCTCGCCGCCGATGAGCACGAGAGATCCGGGAACCACGCCGCCGCCGAGAACCCGATCGAATTCCCCGATGCCGGAAGGGAAGCGGGGCGCGTCGCCCGCGTCCACCATTTCGTAGGGTTTCGGCGTGGCGAGGGTCTCGGAGAGAACACGCTGCTGCTTGGAGGCTTTGGCGCTTTGTATCTCCTCCCGCTCTTCAACGAAGGTGTTCCAGTCGCCGCACTCGGGGCAGCGCCCAAGCCACTTCGAGCTTTGAAAACCGCAGGCCTGGCAGGCGAAAACGGATCTGAACTTGGTCATTTTCTGGTCTTGGCCACGGACGGGGTGCCCCTCAAGATAAACGGGTTCACCCCGAAACTCCGCACCGGAATTTTCGGAAGCGCCTCCTCGGGCCCTTCGTGAATGAGGCTGACCTTCATGGCTCTCACCGTGATGCCTTCTTTCGATTGAAGCACGCCGTCCACCCGGAGAAGCGGCGCGTCGGTAAGCAGCCGGCGGAATCGATCGAATTGATCGGGACGCACGATAACGTTCACGAGGCCGGTTTCGTCTTCGAGGGTCAAAAACAAGAAGCCCTTGGCCGTGCCCGGGCGCTGGCGGCAGATGACCGCTCCGGCCACCCGGACGAAATCGCCATCGCGACGGTAAGGAAGGTCGATCGCGCGTAGAACCTCCGCGCCTCGGAGCCACTCACGGAATCGCGCCACCGGATGGGGGCCGATGGTGAGATCGGTGCCGGTAATGTCCGCGCGCAGACGGTCGAGAGTCGACATCGCGGGTAAGGGCGAGGGCGAGGGTGAGATTGCTTCGTCGGACACATTTCGATGGCCTCCTCGCAATGACGGTTCGGCGCTTTCGATGTCGGCTGTCTCTTCAAACCGCGGGGTCTCGAACAGAGGCCCCGGCGACCGGCCGAGGGCCGCCACCTGCCACAACGCGTCGCGGCGAGTTCGATCAAAAGGAGCGAACGCTCCGATGGAGGCGAGACGTTCCAGTTCATCGGCGTGCAGCTTCGTACGCCGGGCAAAATCCTCAATAGAAACAAAGGGGCGCCGATTCCGCTCCTCGACCACGGAGACCGCAGCCGGCGTCCGCAGACTGGTGACGTAGTTCAAGCCCAGGCGAAGCGAGCCGTCTTCCAGAATGCAGACGACCTCACTCTTCGTCACATCCACGGGCAGGAACTTCACCCCGTGCCTCTGCGCATCTTTGACCAGGGTCATCGGATGGTAGAAGCCCATGGGCTGATTGTTGAGCAGAGCGCAGACAAAGGCCGCGTGATGATGAGCGCGCAGATAGGCGCTCGCATAGGCGATGAGCGCGAAGCTCGCGGCGTGCGATTCGGGAAAGCCGTAGAGCGCGAAGGAGGCGATGGACTTGACGATCTGATTCTGTGTCGCGCCCGCAATTCCGTTCTTGCCCATCCCCTCGCGCAGCTTGGTCTCGATCTCGGCCATACGCTTCTCGGAGCGCTTGAACCCCATGGCGCGACGCAGTTCCTCGGCCTCGCCTCCGGTGAAGCCGGCCACGGTCATGGCCATTCGCAGTAGCTGCTCCTGGAACAAGGGCACACCCAGGGTTCGTTTCAGAATCGGCTCCAGCGAGGGATGTGGATACTCGACCGGCTTCCGGCCGGCGCGACGATCCAGATATGGGTGGACCATCTGACCCACGATGGGACCTGGCCGAATGATCGCCACTTCGACCACCAGGTCGTAGAACCGCTCGGGCTTCATCCGCGGGAGGGTCGCCATCTGAGCCCGGCTTTCCACCTGAAAAACACCCACGGTATCGGCGGCGCGCAACATCGCGTACGTCTTTGGATCGTCAGGCGGCAGATGAGCGAGGTCGATGTCGACGCCGGTGCTCGAGAGGATGGAGATGGAGTCCTGCAGCGCCGCCATCATGCCGAGCCCGAGCAGATCGACCTTGATGATGCCGAGGTCGGCGCAGTCTTCCTTGTCCCACTGGACGATGGTGCGGCCGGGCATCGACGCGGGCTGAAGCGGCACCACCTCATCGAGCCGGCCCTGGGCCACGATCATGCCGCCCGAGTGCTGGCCGAGGTGGCGCGGCAGGTCCTGGATGTCGTGGAACAGGCGGGCGAAGACTTTCAGACGAAGATCGTTCCGATCCACTCCCGCGCGCTCGAGACGAGCGTCAAAGGTGTCTTTGGTGTCGTGCCATTCGAACCGTAACATCTGTCGCGAGACGTTGTCGACCATCTCGTCGGGCAACTCCAGCACCTTGCCGATCTCGCGCGAGGCGCTCTTCTCGCGATAGGTGATGACGTTGGCGGTCATGGCCGCGCCGTGCGGCCCGTACTTCGTGTAGACGTGCTGGATGACCTTCTCGCGCCGGTCGCCGGAGGGCAGGTCGATGTCGATATCGGGCCATTCTCCGCGCTCCTCGGAAAGGAAGCGCTCGAACAACAGTTCCATGCCCACCGGATCGACGGCGGTGATGCCGAGGCTGTAGCAGACCGCACTGTTGGCGGCCGACCCCCGGCCCTGGGCCAGGATGCCACCGGCTTTGCAGAACTGCATGAGATCCCAGACGATGAGGAAATAGCCGGCGAGGCCGAGCTTGGCGATGACCGCGAGTTCCTTCTCGATCTGGGCACGCGCGCGATCGTGATACGGGCGATACCGGTGGTTTGCGCCCGCTTCGGTGATGGCGCGGAGAAACGAGTCGTTGGTCTCCCCCGGAGGCAGCGGATAGTCGGGAAAGCGATAGCCCAGATCGTCGAGGGTGAAACGCAAACGATCGGCCAGAGCTTCGGTGTTTCGAAGAACATCGGGACGATCGGCGAAGAGCGACTGCATGTCGGCCGGTTTTTTGAGATGGCGCTCGGCGTTTTCCGAAAGGAGGCGACCCGCGCGGGACAGGGTGGTGTGATTCCGCAGACAGGTGAAAACGTCCACCAGACGGCGGCCCTGGGGCTTCGCATGCAGAACGCCATTCGTGGCGATGGCGCGAAGACCCCGCGCCTCGGCCAGATCGAGAAGACCGAGCGCCGTGCTATGGCTTTCCCGCGTGAGGTGACGCTGAACCTCGACCAACGTCCGCTCCCGGCCGAAAAGAGGGAAGAGAACGTCAATATCATCGGGCTGAGAGGTGAGGGCCACGAGGCCCCGCAAGGACTCGGGATCATCGAAGCCGGGATGATGGGATGGAGAACCCGCGTGAGGCTCCGTCCCGGATGCCGCCCCGGTTCGCGCCCGCGAGGTCAGGAGACGGCTCAGGTTCCGATAACCCTCTCGACTTTCAACCAGGAGAGTCACGAATCGGTCTTTCCCGGAACCCGACGCCGTCAAGGAGACCTCCGCCCCCACCACCGGACGAATGCCGGCCTTCTTCGCGGCCTGGAAAAACCGCGGTGCGCCGGCCAGGCCATCTCGATCGGCGAGACCGACCACGCCGTGACCCATGCGGGCGGCCTGAGCCACAAGCTCCTCGGGGCTCGAGGACCCTCTGAGAAACGAGAAAGCAGATGCCATATGAAGCTCGCAGTCCATTCGCTCTATTTTCGCCCATGATCACCCGATTCGGGTCCCCTCATTTTGGAGAGGTGAGACAAAGAACCGGCTCCGGATCGGTTGACAGAAGCTTCCGCGGGCTTGCTACACTCCCTTTCGCTTCACTCCGGTACCAGGTTGAGCGAGTTTCCCCCCGATAACCAAAGCGATGAGTGTCTTCACCAAGGTCGTCGACCGCGTTCGGGATTTTTTTCTCGAACCGACGCCGAAGACGCCCAGTCCGACCCCGGCCAGGCCCCCGGCAAAAGCTCCGGCCGTGAAAGCCGACGCGTTCGAATGGGAGCCGCCCGAGAAATGGCGGGCCCAGAGCGAATCGGCCGCGGATCAGTCCAGACCCCCAGACTCACCGCCGGGGGAGGGGGCTCAGGGGGCCGCTCACAATGCGCCCTTCTCGCCGCGAAACTTCTCGACCGCCGAGCTCCAAAGGAACAGCGTCCTCGA
>JAENWE010000200.1 GCA_016650185.1 Vicinamibacteria bacterium
ATTGCTCCGACCCGTGGTTTCATAGGCGTAGATCGCCCCCGGGACCTCGAGGGGGCGCGTTCCATCGGCCCGGATCGCGTTGATGTTTCGCGACCGAAGTTGATAGTCACCCCGGGCGGCGATCAAGGT
Source organism: Vicinamibacteria bacterium (assembly GCA_016650185.1). GTDB lineage: Bacteria > Acidobacteriota > Vicinamibacteria > Fen-336 > JAGNNV01 > JAGNNV01. The sequence goes on from JAENWE010000200.1 coordinate 130, forward strand.
GACCGAGCCCGTGAGACCTTTCATCTGCTGCTCGACGGAGAGCGAACCCTGAATGGACCGCGGAGCCCGCACATCGTTGTCGAGAACCCTGGTGTTCTGTGGCTGGGAGAAGCGATTCAGCGTCTCCACGGTCGGCACACTGGAAACCGCGCCGTTCGATAGGGTGATGGTGTCCAGCACCGAGGGGTCGGTCACCAGATACTGGAGACGTCCGCCACCCAGGTAACGATTGGCGTCCAGGACCAGGCCGGCGGCGACCCGGTCGTAGAAAACTCCGATCCCGCCGCGGGTGACCGTTTTCGGAGTCTTGCCATCCGGGTTCATCTTGAGCGAGTAAGCGAACGAGACCCGGGGGGCCAGATCGACTCTGTTCTTCAGATTGGTCTGAAGCTCGCCGCGGAGGCCGAGACCCAGAACCAGCCGCTCCGACTTCTTCCAGTCGTCGTTGAAGAAAAAGCCGGCGTCGGTCTGGGCGACGTTGGCGTCGGGGTTTCCGCCCGCCACCAGGAACTGAGTCGCCCCGCCGCCGAGCGAGCGGATCTGCGAGGGCGAGTAGCCGAGGCTTTGCAGGGCGAGAGTGCGTCGGTAGCGATCCAGGCTCGAAAGAGCCACGATCGAGGGGGAGCCGTTTGCTCCGAGGATGGGATTGAAGTTCTGATCCAGCTCCGGCCCGGAGCCGCCCGCGAACGTGACCACGCCCGCGAAGTTGTTTCGCGAGAGTTCGTCCGTGGAGTCCCGACGTACTCGAAAGCCGCTTCGGAAGGCGTGGCTCCTGGTGGCCCAGGAAACCACGTCGGAGAGTTCAAAACGCGATCCGTCGTTTCTGGACACCCCCACCGCGGCGCCGCCGCTGGTGAAAGCGTCCTGGACCACCAGGGTGGGCGAGGGGTTCTGGGCCGTCTGGTCGCTGCCGCTTTTGCCGAAGCGCAACCGAACCTCGTTCACCGCCCGGCCGACCAGGCTGTTCACGGTCAGGTCGGCGTTGTTGTCGTAGTTCGTCGAATCGTAGCCGCGGGATGCCAGGTTGAAACCGCCGATGCCGCTGTCCGTCGCTTTGTTTTCGGAATGGGAATAGCGAACGGTCAGGGACTGACGCTCCGAGATCTGCCAGTCAATACGTGGCGAAAAGGACAGACGGCTCTGGGGTCGAGTGAGGGTCTGCGCGAAGGGTGCGCTCGCCAGATTCGAGTCGAGGATCACCGCATTGATGGTCTGGTTGTCGTCCACCGATCGGTAATCGGAATCGAGCGAGAACGACGCCGATTTCCCCAGCGGCCCCGCGAAGTCCATGCCGTAGTCCTCGCGCTGATAGGGCGGTTTGTTGGGAGCGTACGGGTTCCGGGTGTTGAGGGAATCGTTGTTGAAGCGGAATGAGATGCCCCCTCGGTACTTGTCTGTGCCCGGCCGGGTGATGATCTGGATTCGCCCGAACCCCATCCGGTCGAACTCCGAAGAGAACGGATTGGAGTTGAGCCGGATCTCCTTGATCGAGGCCTTGCTCGGAATTCGGCCCCCCGTGAATCCGTCAATGAAGATCTGTCCCCCGTTGGGGCCGCCCGAATTTCCGGCCAGGGCCTGCAGGTAGGCCTCGAGTTCGTCCGGATCGTCGGGAAGGGCCTCGAGGTCGCCGTCCTTCAGCACTATGGCGCCTGCGTTCTGAGAGGCGTCGAGGCTGACCGCCGATGCCTGCTCCTGCACGGTGACCGCCTCGGAGCGCGCCACTTCGAGGCGGATTTCCTGCACGGTCGGCGCCTCGACCTTCAGTTCCACGTTGGCGGCGGCGAAGGCCACGAATCCGACCTTTTCCGCGGTCACCACGTAGAAGCCCGCGGGGACGGCTACGCGAAACCGCCCCTCCTTGTCGCTCGTCACGTTCCGGCTGGTGTCCCCGGTGAGGGTGATCTTGACTCCGGACAAAGTGGCTCCGGTCTGGTCCATCACCCGGCCTTCGATTATTGCTTCGGCCTCCAGCGCTCGGGCCGGAGGGGCGAGGCCCGGAAAAGAGAGGGCCAGCGTGATCGCGAGCATCGATAGCGCGGGTCGCTTGAGTTTTGGGAGCGCGAGGAGGTTCATTTTGTGGAGGCGCCGATCTGTCGGATTGGAAAAACTGATTCTTGTTGTGAGTGAGAAGTGAAGGGAAGACAGGGAGCTGTGGAAGGCCTTAGGGCACGTCCATCGCTCCGTCCAGAAGTCCGGCGGGCATGCCGACATCGACGCCGCCTCTACGATTCGCGCGCGACGCGAAGATCTCTATTCCGGCGAGCATATTGAAAGCGATGGCGCGACCCGAAGCGTCGATCTTGCCCACCACGGCGCCCACCCAGTCGTCCTTCTTGAGCTCAGCGAGAGTGATGGTCGGCATCCGCTCAACCACGCCCTGCATGCCGCGGTTGCCCCGGGGGCCGCCTGCGCCCGGACCACGGCCGCCCATTCCCGCCGAAGGGGCCCCGGTTCCCGGCGCTCCCCGGTCCGGTCGACCGGAACCGCCCTCCGGGCGCTCATTGCCCATCGTCGGCGCACCGCCATCGCGAGGAGGCCCGCCCGGCCGGGCGCCGCCACCGGCCATCATGGTCAGCATGGCTCCCATCTCCGCCGGGATCCTGCGAATCGCTCCGCCCGCAGCGATGGTGAGGGCGAATTTCTCGTTCGACTCCAGATCCTTGACGTTCAGCGTCCCGGTTGCAATATCCATACGCTCAATGGCGAGAGCTCTGGTTTTGAAAGAGCCGAAGACCACTCGGTCCGCGTTCATTGTGGATCCATCCGCCGATTGCGTCCCCAGGAGCCGGAGCTGATCCCCTTCGGCGATGTCCTGGACCTGCGCCGGTTTGGCGTCCTCGAATTTCGCCGAGGTGTCGGAATAACGATGCAGTGTGGCGCGCTTTGCGTCGATCACCATGGAGACTTCGGCCGTTGCGGCGGCCCCGGCGGGGGTGGGAGGCGCGGCGGAGGCGGAGGAGGAGGAACTGACGCGGATTGTGAACTGCCCGCTGGGCGCATCCACCGCGGTGACCGTACCCACCACCGCGCGCTCACGCCAGGCTCTCTGTTCGGCTTCGTTTCGGGCGGCGAGGTCGGTCTTCGCCATCACAACAATCTGGAGGACGCCATCGATCCGGCCGTCGCTTCTCGAGCCCCCACGAATCAGGACCCGGTCGCCGGGCGTGACGACCCCGAATTCGATAGGGGCCGCGTTTTGAAGAGACTTTTCACCCGGGGCGACTTTGAGCAGTCTCGCTTTTTCGGCAAGCGCCGCCACCAGGGCTGAGCCGTCATCGAGCCTCACCGAGAACGTGCGGGCCGTGGCGTCGACGGACTCGACCTGGCCGAGGACGGGGGCGGGCGCCGGGGTTTGAGCAAAGCCTTGGAAGCTCACCAGGCCCAAGGCCGCGGTCGCGATCCACGGCGCCACTTTTGTCTTCACTGAACTCTCCACACAGAAAAATCGAACCGCAAGGCCGGAACGTCGGATCACTCTCTCGCCTTGGCCTTAAGTAATTGTTACGAAAAGGCTTGGCAAGAACTTTAGCAGCGCCCGACCGAGAAACTGGAGCCCCGCCCACAAGGACTGGAATCATCCCATCAACTTAGACCGGCCAGCCGGCCGAGGGGTTGAGGCATCGTTGTGCCCGAGATTCCGATGAGCGCGCGCCATTCTCCATGACATGATCGCGGCCGCGATGAGCCAATCCAGACGCTACGACGCGATGCTCGATCGGGTTGCGGCCCTCTATCAACGAAATCGACAGCAGGGACTTTCGCCCTGGTGCGGCCATGACTACGATTTCGTCTGCCCCTCCACCGGCGCCTATCCCTTTCAGTGGTTCTGGGACTCATGCTTCCACGCCATCGTACTGGCACGCTACGACATGGATCGTGCTCGGTCGGAGATTCGCAGCCTGCTCAGGAATCAGCTCGACGACGGCCTGGTGTCCCACGTCACATTCTGGCAGCGCGAAGCCTTCGAGGAGATGCTGAAGGAATACTCGATCGCATACCGTACTCCGTACCTGTCCGATTGCATTCAGCCCCCGCTTCTCGCCGAGGCGCTCTTCGCGATCTCCCGTGGCGAAGGAGGACGAGAGTGCCTGGCCGAGATGCTGCCGCGGGTCCGTCGCTACTATGACTGGCTCGACCGGATGCGGGATCCGGATCAGGATGGCCTGATCGCCATCCTCCAGCCCGACGAATCCGGGCTCGATCACATCCCCAAGTACGACAAATATCTCGGAGTGAAAGACCCCACCCGCGACGAGTTCACCGCGGCCTGGCAGCGGGCCGTCGGTCCCTATGCGGAGATGAAGCGCGATCACGACAAGATGTTCGCGGCCGACCGGTTTATCTGCGAGGACGTGCTGGTCAACACCATCTACGCTGAAAACGAGCGAGTGCTCGCCGAACTTCTCGAAGAGGGCGGTGATCCGGAGGGCGCGAGGGTCATGCGTGAGCGCGCCGCCAGGACCACGGCCTCGCTCCTCAACAAGTGCTACGACGATAAGACCGGACTCTTCTACGACCTTGCCGGCCTGCGCGAAGAGCCGCTGCGAGTCAACACCGTGACTTCCTTGATGCCGATTCTGCTCTCTGACCTTCCGAGGGAGATGGTCGAGGCTCTGGTGAAGCACCTCTCCGACCCGAAGGAGTACGCCGCCGCCTTTCCGGTTCCTTCCATAGCGCTCAACGAGCCGCTGTACATGAAGCCATCGGATGGACGACCGGCGCTCGATTCGAAGCTGCTGTGGCGCGGCCCCGCCTGGATCAACACCAACTGGTACATCGCCCGCGGATTGCGCCGCCACGGCCACGTCGACCTCGCCCGGACCATCGAAGATCGCTCCGCGGTCCTGATCGAGCGGGGCGGCTTCCGCGAGTACTACGATCCTTACACCGGCGAGGGCTTCGGCGCGCACCACTTCTCCTGGACCGCCCTGGTTCTGAACATGCTGGCCGATCACGAAGGAGTTCAATAGACGTGATGCCGTCCAGTCGCCCTGCGATGCTGGCCGCCGCGTTCGTGGCGTCCGTGTTCGTCCCCGCGACTCGCGCCCAGCCGCAGGTCGCCCCGGAGGTTCGTCTGATCAAGGGGCACTACACCCAAAAGGACCAGCAGGTCGACCGCTACGTGAACGTGCCCTTCGATGTGCCCGCGGGCACGACCCGCATCGACATCGAATTGGCATACGACCGGGCGAAGGGGGAGAACGTCATCGATCTTGGCCTGCTGGAGCCAGGCCCCCTTGCTCTCGGCGCCAAAGCGTTTCGGGGCTGGACCGGCGGCGAGCGCAGCGCCATCTTCGTGACCGCCACCGACGCGACGCCCGGGTACTGGCCGGGCCCCATCCAGGCGGGCGAGTGGCACGTTGGCCTCGGTCTGTACAAAGTTTGGGTCGCGGGTGTGGATGTCGAGATCACCATACGCATTTCCACTGCTCCGGCGGGGCCAGGCGGGCCGCCTCCCTTGCCGCCCAGAGCGAAAGAGCCGGTCCGATCCGGGCCCGCCTGGTACTCGGGCGCCCTGCACACGCACACGCACAACAGCGACGGCGCACTCCCCGCGCAGGCCCTGGCCGAGAAGGCCCGCGCTTCGGGACTCGACTTTCTGGCCATCACCGATCACAA
>JAENWE010000201.1 GCA_016650185.1 Vicinamibacteria bacterium
CGAGATCGCTCAGATGATCCGCCTGCCCGCGCGCGCGGCCAGCCTTCGCTTCGAGCAGGACCCGAACACCCAGGCGGGACTCGACGAGGTGCTTCGCGACGCCGCGGTCGATCAGGTCGGCCATCTCCCGCTGCTCGAGTTTGCGCTCGAAGAACTGTATCGGCAGCGAACGGCCGAAGGACTCCTGACCCACGCCGCCTACGTGGCGCTGGGGGGCGTCGAGGGCGCTCTCATCAAACGCGCGGAGGAGGTGTTCGCCTCGCTCTCCATCGCGCAACAGGCGGCATTACCCGAAGTCTTTGGGGCGCTCGCTCGCGTCGGGGTTGAAGATGAGGGGGCCTTCACCCGGAGGTACGCCGCGCTGGATGCGTTCGATCGGCCGGAGAGCCGGGCGCTTGCCGACGCGTTCGTGGCGTCGCGGCTCTTCGTCGCCGATCAGGGAGGTGACGGTCGGGCCGTGGTGTCGATCGCCCATGAGGCGTTGCTTCGCTCGTGGCCGCGCCTTCGTGACTGGCTCGAGGAGAACCGCGAACTGTTGCGGGTGCGCGAGCGGCTGACGGCCTCGGCTGGTCTCTGGCTGGAGAAAGGCCGGCCGCGAGACTTGCTCCTCGCGGAGGGCAAGCCGCTGGACGAGGCCCTGCCCCTCGTCGCGATGCGTGGCCTCGATCTGTCGGCGAACGAGCGTGAGTTTCTTGGAGCCTCGAGGGCGCGCATTCAACGGCTCTTGAGGATCCGACAACTCATGAACGCAAACGGCGTGGCCCTTGCTGGCCTCGGCGCTCTCTTGATGGGCTACTACCTGTGGAAGGTCCTTCCAACCATGTCTGCCATAGCGGCCGGATTGGGTCTGGAACTGCCCCTCCCGACCAAGCTCGCGATCGTCGCCTCCAATCTTGTCGTGAGATGGATGGCGCTGCTCCTGATTGTGGCTGCGCTCTTGTATCGCTTCCGGAATCGGCTGCGAGTGCCGGAGTTCATCAGCGTGGGAGTGGGGATCACGGTAGCCGCCGGCTGGGTGATCCTGGGGATCCAACTAGGACTCGTGGCGTTGCTCCTGCAGGTTGCGACCTACTATCCATCGACGATGAGGACGAATGGGATCAGCGCGACCGCGGACCGCGCGGCCGTCGCCACACAACGGAGAGACTTCGCAGGGGCCGTGTCCCATCTTCTTTTCCGATACGAATGGCTTCGGACGCAACCCCCGCCTCAGCAGATTGCCTATGCGGCCCTGTCCCTTGCCGATGCACAGGCTGCGCTCGGTGACGACGCCGCCGCGGAACGATCCTACCGAGAGGCGAGCCTCCTCCTGGCAAATTTCCGCCCGTGGTGGAATCCCGCAGATGGGGTCCAGGCCAAAAGCCTGGCTGCCAGCGCTCTTTCCAGTCTGGAAGGGGACCTGCCGCCTCTGGGTCTGCGTCTGCTGGACGCTCGCCGCGACGGGCTTAGCGAGGGGGCACTTGTCGCCGGCCTGAATCGCGGAGGCCCCGCTTTCCGGGCTGGCCTGCGGCGAGGGGACGTGATTCGAAGCATCGACGGCATACCCGTGCCCGACCGATCGGGCCTCGTCTTCGAGTTACGGCGTGGGAGCGACCGACGATCGGCCCGGCTCGAGGTGCTGCGCGAGGGCCGGTCGCTGGCCTTGACCACGCAACTGGGCAAAGGCGCGGACATGTTCACCAAGGGCTGCGATATGGGATACATGGAGGATTGCGCGAGCCTGGGGATGGTGTACGAGCGCGGCCAGGGTGCTCCGGTGGACCTCGCTCGTGCGGCCGATCTCTACCGCCGGGCGTGTGAGGCCGAGGAGCCGTCAGGCTGCGTGAATCTCGGTCTCCATCAAGAGCGCGGAGAGGGCGGCGTGGCTGACTTTGCCGGCGCGGCAAGGCTATACGAGCAGAGCTGCGGCAACGGCGACGTGTGGGGCTGTAACAACCTCGGCGCACTCCTGGCGCGGGGCGTCCCCGGTGTGACAAAGAACGAACAGCGTGCGGCCGACATGCTCTCGCAGGCGTGCGAAGCCGGTCTGCCGGAGGCTTGCGCCAACCGGGAGGTCATGAGATTAGGAGGCGAGGGGTTGGCGGGCGCGTCTCTCGCTGCACCCGCCCGGCCTTACACACGATAGGGGGGCGGCCCGCCCGCTCACGCCGGTTCGTCTGGTCTTCTGGCCGTCGGAATGCCGACTTTGATGCTCGCACTGTATCCGGGGAGGTGGCATGTCGGCACCGGGCGATCCCACTCAAGGGACTCATTCGTCGAACGAGACCGTGCCCCGGCCTTCCGAGGCGCGCCGTGACGCGGCGGATCGCTTCACGCCGGGAACGATGCTCGGCGGGCGCTATCGCATTGTCGCTCCGCTCGGCAAGGGCGGCATGGGCGAGGTCTACTGCGCTGACGACATCCGGCTAGGCCAACCGGTCGCGCTGAAGTTCCTCACCGCCGTCCTGGCCAGGGACAAAGGGTCGCCTCGATCGTCTGGTTGACGAAGTCCGTCTCGGCCGCAGATCTCGCATCCGAATGTGTGCCGGCTTTACGACATCGCCGAGGCCGAGGGTCATCACTTCCTGGTAATGGAGTATGTCGATGGCGAGGACCTCGCCTCACTCCTGCGCCGCATCGGTCGTTTCCCCGGGGACAAGGCGCTCGACATTGCGCGCGATGTCTGCGCCGGCCGTTCTAGGCTTCTTCGCCGCTCTTCTGATCGCTGCCTTCTACACATCGCTTGGCGGCAAACCGCTCTTCGGAAAGGCCCTTTTGGACGACTGATCCGCGAAACCGGCGTCCGCGCCCGCTATTCGTAGCGCAAGGCTTCGATGGGATCCTGGCGCGAGGCCCGGATCGCCGGCCACATGCCGAAAACGAGGCCCACCGTGGTTGAGACCAGGAAACCGAGCAGCACCGACCACAAGGGTGTGGCGGCTTCGAAGTCGAGCATGGGCCCCGCGGCCACGGCGGCCGAAAGACCAAAGGCGATGCCGAAGGCTCCCCCCACCGAGGTGAGGGTGACCGCCTCGACCAGAAACTGGGTCGCGATGTCGCGTCGCGTGGCCCCGAGCGCCTTGCGAATCCCGATCTCTCGGGTGCGCTGGGTGACGTTCACCAGCATGATGTTCATCACTCCGACGCCGCCGACCAGTAAGGCGATGCCGGCCACGACCAGCGATGCCGCTTCGACCTTCGCCGTGATCTGTTCGAAGTTTTCGATCGCGCCGATGCTCGTACGGACCGCGAAGTCGTTTGGCTGATTGGATCTCAGGCCCCGCCGCGTCCGCAGGATTGCCGTCTCTTCCTCGATCAGCGCGTAATAGTCTTCCGGCCGCTTCGGTACCGTCGCGATGTAGAGCGAATCGTCGTCGGTTTTGAACCAGGGAAACTGATTGTCGAACGCGGAAATCGGAAGCGCGACCAGATTGTCGTTGCTGCGGCCGAAGACCGCGCCCTTCTTTTCGAACAGACCGATCACGCGATGGGGAAGGCCGGCCACCGTTAGTTCCTGGTCGATGGGGTCGCGGTGCGGAAAGAGGGCGGAGGCCACGTCGGCCCCGATGACGCACACGCGGGCGGCGTGCGCGACGTCGGCGTCCGTGATGAAGCGCCCGTCCTGCACGAAGTGAGTGTTGGCCACGGAGTAGTCGGTATTGGTGCCGACAATGGACGGGCTGTCCGCCTCCTCCCGTCCCGCCTTGACCTCGGGCCCCCACAACCAGCGCTCCTGCGAGACCGCGGCCGCGAGGTTCGAGAGTCGCTTCAACGCCATCGCGTCTTCGACGGTGAGATCGCGGCGGTTTCGCTGTTCTTCGAAAGACCCTCCCGCCCCTCCAAATCGGGGCTCGAACTTCTGGAACTGGACAAGGTACGTGCCGAAGGTGGTGAAAGACGCGGTCACGGCGTGGTTGAATCCGACCACCAGGCTGACCTCCATGATCACGGTGGCGACGCCGGCGGTAACTCCAAGCAGAGAGAGGAAGGTCCGCAGTCTGTGCGCGGCCATGGCGGTGAACGCGAACGCGATGTTGGCGCCCCACGAGACTCGGAACCCGGGGCGGCGCATCACTCGGCCCGGAGCGAGTCGACAACCGGCAGGTTCGCTGCGGTGTGGGCCGGCCAATAGCCGGCGGCGATGCCGGCGACGGTGGAGAGCACCAGACCCATGGCCACGATCCCCGGGGTCACCTCGGCGGGGAAGTTCAAGGCGCGCTGCGCGCCCAGCGCGATCACACCCCCGAGCGGGACACCGAGGGCGCCGCCGAAAGACGAAAGCAGAGCCGCCTCGATGAGAAACTGACGCTTGATGTCGCGCTTCCGCGCGCCCACCGCCCGCCGCATGCCGATTTCCGGGGTGCGTTCGACCACCGCGACCAGCATGATGTTCATGATGACGATCCCGCCGATGCCGAGCGAGACCGAAGCGATCAGCAGGGCCAGCACCTGGGCCTTCCCGGTGATCTTCCGCACGAGCGTTTGCGCAGTCTCCGCGCTGACGACGACAAAGGGATCGGGAGAGCGGAACGAGGTGTGTCGAAGCGCGCGCATCAGGGCGCGCACCTCCTCAACCGACGCCTCCAGGCCCGGCACTCCGCCCTGGGCCTGGATCAAGAAACTGAGAGGGTCGTGGTCGCCGAACTGCCGCCGATAGGCCTGGATCGGCACGTAGAGTACGTTGTCTTTGTTCACCCCCAAAAGCCGTCCCTGCTTCGCGAGCAGGCCGATGACCCGGTACCGTGCGTCGCCGACCAGAATCTCGCGTCCCACCGGGTCCTGCAGAGGGAAGAGCTCGTCCTTGATGTCCCAGCCGATGATGGCGACGGTCTGAGCGGTGTCGTCCTCGGTTGTCGTGAAATAGCGGCCTCCAATGATGTTGAGCCGCTCCACCTGACCAGCATTCGCGGTGGTGCCGTAGATCTGGAGACTCCGCAGCTGGCGGTCGCGGTGCTTGACCCCGGTCTGCCTCGAAACCTGGGCCGCGACCTCGTCGGCCAGGGTAAGGGTCCGCCGCAAGACGAGATAGTCGTTCCAGTCGAGATCCCGCCTCTTGAGGGCGTCGAGAAACGCGGCCCTACTCATTCCGGGGCCGAGCTTGCGGACCATGTACACGTCCGGCCCAAGCCGGTGCAAAACCTCGATTACGAAGCCGTTGAGACCCGTGATCAACGAAACCACGCCCACGAGCGTCGCGACCCCTATGACAATTCCGAGGAGGGCCAGAGAGCTGCGCAGGGTGTGGGCGCGAATCGCCTGCAACGCCTCGCGCAGCAACTCTCGCGTGGACATCGCTTAACCCGAGGCGCCGTCTTTCGGCTTCGGCTTGTCCGCTCGGACCAGATCGCCCGGTTTGATCTCTCGCAGCACCTTGAACGGCCCGTTGATCAGAGTCTCTCCACCCAACAAACCCTCGAGAACCTCGAGCGAAAGTTCGCCCAACAGCCCGGTCTTGACCTTTTGAAAGCGCGCTTTGTCGTTCTCAATCAGATACACACCCTCTTCGTCGCGCGGGGCGCCGGGCCGGGGCGCTTCTCCCGGCTTCACCTCAATGTCCCTCACCACTAGGGCCTGGATGGGAATCACGATGGCCTGGGCTTTGAAACCGGTCAGGATGTCGGCCTGCACCGACAGACCCGGCCGGATGTTCGTCGGCGGGTCCTTGATGTGGACCTTCACCTTGAACCTGATGGCGCCGGTCTTGAGAATGGGGCTGTTGCCAACCTCGGTGACCATGCCCCCGAAGGTACGGTTGGGGTAGGCGTCTATCCTCAGGCGCGCTTCCTGACCTAGTCTCACAGAGGGGATCGAGGTCTCATCGACCTCCATCTCGGTTTCGACCACCGACATGTCCGAGATGGTGAGGAGCACCGTCCCGGGCTGGTTGAGAACCCCAATGACCACGACCTCCCCTTCTTCGACGTTCCTCGCCGTGACCGTGCCGGACATCGGCGCCAGCACGGTCGTCTTGGCCAGATTGTCCGTGGCTCCTTCAAGCTGCGCTTGCGATTGATCGACCCGAGCCTGCGCGGCTCGCATCGCGGAATCGGCCCGGGCCATGGCGGAGCGCGCGCGGCGAAACTCGGCCTCGGAAATGATGGACGCCTTGTGGCTCTCCTCGGCCCTCTCGAAATCGTCCCGAGCCTGCTCCAGGTTCGTGCGGGCCGAGTCGAGCTCTCGCACCAAAGCGAGCACGCTCGCCTCCATGCTCCGTGCCCCGGCGCGCGCGTTGGTCGCATCGATCTGGAGCAGCAGCTGGCCTTTCTGGACGGAGTCGCCCTCCTTGACCGCGAGGCGTGTGATCTGTCCGGGGATGAGCGCGGAGATGTCGACTTTCTTCTGGGCCTGGACTCTGCCGTTCGCCGTGACCTTGGCCTGCAGGTCGGCGCGCGAAACCGTGACCACCTGCACGAGGGTGGGCTGTGGCCCGCGTTGCGACACGACAAGGCCCGCGGCCGCCGCCACCGCACCGAGAACGCCGAGTCCGACGACGACATTGTGTCGCTTCAGTGCATCACCCTTTTGGATAGTACCCTGATCACGGTCGTGTTCCGTCGGTAGGCCTGTCCGAGCTGCTCCAGAGCCTGGGTCGTTCAGTTCGCGCGGCCTTTGTCACCTCAGCGCCGCGGTCCTCACGCCGGTAGGCACCACCGCCGGACAGTTGGGATCGAGGCCAGACCCCGGTATTAGGGGTCACCCTCCAAGTCGGGCAACCAGCTCGCCGCGACAGGCGTGATCCTCCAGCGGCCACAGGATCATTCCTCGCCGAAATCCCGATCCGCATGTGGATGAGGGGGCATCCAGTCCTCCAGATCCACACCGACTGCGTCGGCGATACGATTGATGTAGTTGAAGTAGCTCACGATGTGCACCGCATCCGAAATCGCGCGGTCGTCGAAGCCTTCAGCGCGGAGCGCGTCCACATGCCCGCGTCTCATAGCGCCTGGCGTCTCGGTGAGGGTCACGGCGAAGGTGAGCAGCACACGATCGGCCGCGGTGAGGGCCGCCTTCGTCCAATCCGTCTTGATCGCTTCAACCAACGAGTCGTCGTCGACCTCGGCACGGAGGTCGTGGGCATGCGCCTCCACTCAATAGTGGCAGTGGTTGGTCTTCGACACAACGACGGCAAGCATTTCGCGCTGCACGCGGGTGAGCGGAGAGGCGCCGTGCATGAGCGTACCGTACAGCGCGGTCGACTGTTTCATCGCCGGCCCATTGAGGCTCTTGGCCTTGATGATCTGCCACACGTGTCCGGCGCGGGCAATCGCCGCGACGTACTCGGCGCGAACGATTCCGGTGGCCTCTGCCACCGGTACGGTCTTGATCCATGCCACGGGCGTTCCTCCCTCGAATGTTCAGTGGTCCGGCACCGGCCTCGTCCGGATCATACGGTTGACCATCAAAGGCAATTCTCCATGATCATCCTGGGGTAGGCCTCGGGATGACGCCGGCGGGTTGTCTGCTCACTTCTTCAGATACTCCGAGAAGAACTCCACCATCTTCGCGGTCGACGTCACCCGGTTCTGAATCCTTCTCCATCCGTGCCCTTCATCCGGAAGTTTCTTGTGCTCACTTCCTCTTGGCCAGCGCAGCCTCGCGAATGGAGCGGAACTCGTTGCCGGTTTCCCACTGGGGATACTTCTCCGCCTGAGCGACTCGATAGCCGATGGCCAGAAACAGCTTGGCGTCGTCAACCGCGCCGCTTAGATCCCAGTCGGCCTTTATCTGATCGGACGGCTTGTGGTAGTCATTGTTCGTGTACTCGTCGCGCTTCTTCTGGGAGTAGTCGGCGGGCTTGCCGATGTAATCGACGCCGCCCCCGGGGTCGAAGGCGGGCACGCCCTTCTTGGCGAAGTTGAAATGGTCGGAGCGGTAGTAGAAACCCTTCTCTGGCTCGGCATCCGGCTTCAGGGTGCGATTCTGTTCCTTCGCGGCAGCGGCCGCGTAGTCGTCCAGGTCTGATGCGCCCAGCCCCACCACCACCAGATCACTGGTCTTGCCCCACTGGTTGATGCCGTCGATGTTCACCACGCCCAAGGTCTTGTCGAGCGGGTACAACGGATAGGCCGCGTAGTACTCCGAGCCCAGCAGACCCTGTTCTTCCGCGGTGACGGAGAGGAACAGGATGCTCCGCTTGGGCGCCGGCTGGATGGCCTTCATCTTGCGCGCGATTTCCAGCATCATGGCGGTCCCACTCGCGTTGTCGAGCGCGCCGTTACAGATGTCGTCGCCGTCGAGAACAGCGCAGTGGCCGAAGTGATCCCAGTGCGCGGTGTAGATGACGTACTCGTTCGTGAGCGACGGGTCGGCTCCCGGGAGCTTGCCGATCACATTCTGCGAATCGACGGTGCGCATGGCCTGCTTCAGGCCGAGTGACGCGGTCATGCCGAGAGGTACCGGCTGGAACGCCTTAGTGGCGGCCAGGGCCTTGAGCTTCTGGTAATCCTGTCCCGCCATCTTCAGCAGTTCCGTGGCCGCTTCCATGGTCAGCCACCCCTCGACCTTCGACCGGCCCAGGTTCTTATCGGGTGCTGCGAGGTTGAAACGCTCGGCGGCATTGCCCTGAACGACGGCCCAAGGGTACCCGGCGGAGTACGCCTCGTGGACGATCAGCACCGCGGCGGCTCCCAGTTCCGCGGCCTTTTCGTACTTGTAGGTCCAGCGGCCGTAGTAGGTCATGGCCTTGCCGCCGAACGTCTTCGCATCGAGTTCCCGGGCGTTTTGTGGATCGGGCACCGGCGGGTCGTTCACCAGGACAATGAGGGTCTTGCCCTTGACGTCGAGACCCTTGAAGTCGTCCCAGTTGTACTCGGGCGCCTGGACGCCGTAACCCGCGAAAACAAGTTCGGAGTTCTCGAGCTTGACCTCGCCAACGACGTGCTTGCTGAAAGCGACGAAATCGGTGATGGGCTTGAACGACTTCTTGACTCCGTCCTTTTGGATCTCCAGCGACGTCGGCGCAGGTGTGAGTCCCACGAGGGGAACCTTCTGCACCCAGGTCCCATCAGGGTTGCCCGGTTCGAGGCCGGCCTTGGCGAATTGATCGGACAGGTACTGGACGGTGAGGGTTTCGCCCTTCGAACCGGGTGCTCGGCCTTCGAACTCGTCCGACGCGAGTCTGCCGATGTCGGCGAGGATCGCCTCGGCGCTGACATTCGGAAGATCAGCCATGGGCAGAGGAGCGGCTGCGGGCTTCGGGGCAGCAGGTTCGGAGGCGCACGCAACCGCAAAGGCCAGGGGGAGCAGGGAAAGAGGGAGACCAAAGGAGATTCGCATCCCCTCAATCTACAGCACCGCCGTTCGTCGCGGCCGGCCCGACGCTCATCCGCGTTCGCCGATCTTCGCGATGTGTTCACCAGCGAGGCGTGGTCAAACTCGGACTTGCTCCGCCTAAGATAAGCGGACGATGCTCAACTGGATCTGGTCGGGCTTCTTCTGCGTGGCGTTCCTGGCGGGGCTCTTCCGGTGGCTGGTGCTCGGAGAGCCAGGCGTGTGGGCGTTGATGGTCGCCTCCAGCTTCGACATGGCGAAAACCGGCTTCGAGATCTCGCTCGGACTCACGGGCGTCATGTGCCTTTGGCTGGGCATCATGCGGATCGGCGAGAAGGGTGGAGCGGTGGCACTGGTGGCGCGAGCCTTCGACCCGCTTCTGCGCCGGCTTTTTCCCGGGGTGCCGGCCGCCCACCCGGCCGGCGCGTCGATCGTGATGAACCTGTCCGCGAACATGTTAGGCCTCGACAATGCCGCCACCCCACTCGGGCTGAAGGCGATGAAGGAACTGCAAGAGCTCAACCCACAGCCCGACACGGCGAGCGACGACCAGATCATGTTTCTCGTGATCAACGCTTCGGCGGTCACCATCATTCCGACCGCGATCATGACCTACCGGGCGCAGCTAGGCGCGGCGGATCCGACCGACGTGTTTCTGCCCCTGCTGATCGCGACCTTCTGCAGCACTCTTGTGGGCATCCTGGTGACCGCGCGGGTGCAGGGGCTGCGGCTCCTCAACCCGGTGACCCTTGCCTACCTCGGGAGCGCGACGATTGCGATCGGCCTGCTGGCTGCGTACTTCGGCCGCCTCGACAAGGAGACCCTCGAGCGGCAGACCTCGCTCCTCGCGAACCTGATCATCTTCTCGCTGATCGTGGGTTTCGTCCTGCTCGCCGCGCTACGACGTGTGCCCGTCTACGAGACCTTCGTCGACGGCGCCAAGGAAGGCTTCACGGTCGCGGTCGGCATCATTCCGCACCTCGTCGCCATGCTGGTCGCGGTGGGCGTGCTTCGGGCGAGCGGGGTACTCGATCAGGCGCTCGATGCGGTGCGCTTTGTCGTGGCCGGCGTGGGACTGGATGGGCGCTGGGTCGACGCGCTTCCGGTGGCGCTGGTGCGGCCGCTTTCCGGCAGCGGCGGGCGCGGCCTCGTGATCGAGACCATGAAGACGCTCGGTCCCGACTCCTTCGCGGGCCGGCTCGCCTGCGTGATCCAGGGCAGCACCGAGACGACGTTCTACGTGCTCGCGGTCTACTTCGGCTCGGTGGGCATTAAGAAGACCCGTCACGCCATCGCCTGCGGTCTCACCGCCGAGTTCGCAGGCTTCCTGGCCGCCGTGGGGGTCAGCTACTTGTTCTTCGGATAGGTGTGTTTCTCGCACCCGGATGTAGTCCGGGCCCCTCTGCCAAGGAACGCGCCCCAGAATGGCCCATTTCAGACCTTTTCCGTCACCGCGAGTCGATTCACGGACTACGCTGGTGACTTTGGGGAGAAACCCACCACCGTCATCGCGAAGGACCCGTTCCTCCATGGACTGAAGCGATCTCGGCGGGGCCGCGAGATTGCTTCACTCCCCGAAGATACGACGGGTCGTTCGCAATGACGGAAAGGGGCTGAAATGGGGCGTATTCGACCGCCGTCCTCAGCAGCAGGACCCCGTCGGACTGCAGGGGACGAAGCAGTCTCGGCGGGGCGGCGAGATCGCTTCAGGGCAGTGTGAGGCCAATGAACCGTAGAAATGCCGCGCCGAAGAGGAGTACATTCCGCGATTGGAGGCTTTGAACGCTTATGTCGACCTACGTGACCGATCTCATGACCGCGGTCAAGGGCAAGAACCCCGCGGAGGCTGAGTTTCATCAGGCCGTGGAGGAAGTGGCCGAGTCGTTGGCACTGGTGCTCGACCGCCATCCGGAGTACCGAAACGCTCGAATCCTCGAGCGCATCATCGAGCCCGAGCGCGTCATAATGTTCCGCGTGCCGTGGCTCGATGACCGCGGGGGCGTGCAGATCAACCGCGGCTTTCGCATCGAGATGAACAGCGCTATCGGACCTTACAAAGGCGGCCTGCGTTTCCACCCGTCCGTCAATCTCGGCATCCTCAAGTTCCTCGCTTTCGAGCAGGTCTTCAAGAACGCCCTCACCACACTGCCGATGGGCGGGGGTAAGGGCGGCAGTGATTTCGACCCCAAGGGCAAGAGCGACAACGAGGTCATGTGCTTCTGCCAGAGCTTCATGAGCGAACTGCAGCGACACATCGGGCCCAACACCGACGTGCCCGCCGGCGACATCGGGGTGGGCGGGCGCGAGATCGGCTTCCTGTTCGGGCAGTACAAGCGGCTGCGCAACGAGTTCACGGGCGTGCTCACGGGCAAGGGTCTCAACTGGGGAGGCTCGCTGATCCGGCCCGAAGCGACCGGCTACGGCTGCGTCTACTTCGCCGCGGAGATGCTCAAGACCCGGGGGCAAAGCCTCGAGGGCAAGAGCTGCCTGGTCTCGGGCAGCGGAAACGTGGCCCAGTACACCATCGAGAAGCTGCTCGAGCTGGGCGCCAAGCCCGTAACCCTCTCGGACTCGGACGGATTTTTAGTGGACGAGGCCGGCATCGACAAGCAGAAGCTGACCTTTGTGATGGACCTCAAGAACCATCGGCGCGGCCGAATCAAGGAGTACGTCGACAAGTTCAAGGGCGCGAGTTTCACGCCCAAGGACGCCAAGCTCGACCACGACCCGCTCTGGTCGGTGAAGGCGGATTGCGCCTTCCCGAGCGCCACCCAGAACGAGATCAACGCCAAGGACGCCGACAACCTGCTGCGCAACGGCGTCTACGTCGTTGCCGAGGGCGCCAACATGCCGACGACGCCTGACGGGGCCACCCGCTTCCTCGATGCGGGCATTCTGTATGGTCCGGGCAAGGCGGCGAACGCAGGCGGCGTCGCGACCTCGGGCCTCGAGATGGCCCAGAACAGCATGCGCTTCTCATGGACGCGCGAGGAGGTCGACAACCGGCTGCACATCATCATGCAGAGCATCCACAGCGCCTGCGTCGAGACCGCTCTTCGCTTCGGCACGCCGGGCCACTACGTGAACGGCGCCAACATCGCCGGCTTCCTCAAGGTCGCCGACGCGATGCTGGACCAGGGCGTCGTGTAGCGCTGAACGCCTTCAAAAAGATCGGAGGTCACGAGCCGGGCTGGCAGCCAG
>JAENWE010000202.1 GCA_016650185.1 Vicinamibacteria bacterium
CGCGAAGGCGTCACCACCGAGATCTTCGGCGAAGGCGAATCGATGGGTCCATACACCCCCGCCATGAAGCAACTCCGAGAGGAGGGCATGGGGGACGTCAAGTACAAGATCGAGTGGACGACGCTCTCCGAGTACCTCCAATACATGGAGAAACGAGGTATCTCTCCCAATGTGGCCTCCTACATCGGCGCGGCCACGATCCGCGAACATGTGATCGGCCTCGACAACAAGAAAGCGACGCCCGCTCAGATGGACGAGATGCGCGAACTCGTGCGCATGGAGATGAAGGCGGGCGCGCTGGGCATCGGCTCGTCGCTCATCTACGCGCCCGCGGTCTATGCGGATACAAACGAACTCATCGAGCTGTCCAAGGTGGCTGCTCAGTATCAGGGTACCTACATCTCGCACCTGCGGAGCGAGGGCGACCGGCTTTTGGAGTCGGTCGATGAACTGATTCAGATCGCCCGCTCGGCCAACATTCCGGCCGAGATCTACCACCTCAAGGCGGCGGGGGAGTCGAACTGGAAGAAACTGGACGCGGCCATTGAGATGGTGGAGGCAGCCCAAAAGGAAGGGCTCAGGATCACCGCGGACATGTACACCTATACCGCCGGCGCCACCGGCTTCGACGCCTGCTTGCCCCCGTGGGCGCGCGAGGGCGGTCTGGACACGGTGTTCAAGAGGCTGGAGGACCCGGCGACGCGCGCTCGCATAGCCGCGGAGATGAAAGTGAAGGGCGAGGATTGGGAGAACATCTGCGCGGCCGCGGGAACGCCCGACCGTATTCTTCTCCTCGAATTCAAGAGCGAAGCCCTGAAGCCTCTCCAGGGCAAGACTCTGGCTGAGGTCGCGACGATCAGGGGCCAGGACTGGCCGGTGGTGGTCATGGATCTTGTCCACGAGGATCGAACCCGGGTGGGCGTCGCCTTCACGATGATGTCCGAGGACAACGTGCGCAAGCAAGTGGCCCTGCCCTGGGTGTCGTTTTGCTCGGATGCCGCGTCCATGGCCACGGAAGGCGTGTTCCTCAAGTCGAAAACCCACCCGCGCGCCTACGGAAATTTCTCACGCCTTCTGGGTCGCTACGTCCGCGACGAGAAGCTCATTCCTCTCGAAGAAGCCATCCGCCGTCTGGCCGCCCTGCCCGCCGCGAACATGGGCCTCGACCGTCGAGGATTGCTCAAAGTGGGGATGTTCGCGGACGTGGTGGCCTTCGATCCGCTCACCGTCGCCGATAAGGCGACGTTCGCGGACCCTCATCAATACTCGGTGGGGATGAAGCACGTCCTGGTGAACGGAACGCCCGTTCTGGTCGACGGAGAGCACACGGGCGCCCGTCCCGGCCGGGCGCTGTATGGCCCAGGCCGGGAGCGCGCGAAGGCCGCCAACAAACGGTAGAGGGCGAAGGCCGGAGCCACCGCCCCCGGACGTTGGACCCCGGCCGCTACTGTATGCCGATCCCTGCGGATTTATCCATGCCGCTCAGGTCGAGAAATTGGTCTTTCTCGAGGTGGAAAGAAAGCAAGGAGACCTTGTCGGGGATTACAAACACAAATGCAACCGACCACGTTCCGTTTCCGCTCCACAACGTAACCGTGTGGCACTTGAAGGCCTGAGGCTCAGTCATTTCAGGAACGGTTCCAAGAATCTTGGCTTCGTGCCAGAATGGGTTCCGAGGTGGAGCGTACAGCATCGAAAACCGAATCACCACAAACTTCTTTCCTTCCGGCGCCAGTGGCCGGAAGGGCGGCGGCGCGTTCTTCGGATCAGGTCGAAACTTCCCAATGTCATTCGCTACTCTCTCAGCTCTTTCCAACGACACAAACTGAAGGTCAGTCTGCTGGAAGGTAATACCCTGACCGAAGTTCGATGCGAGGGCGACCAGTGTGAATGCGAGCGTTATCTCCATGGAGAACTCCTAAATGGGGCGCCTGAACGGGGGGGCATCAGGATGCGACTATTGCATACTTCGGCCGACACTTCGCGCAATACCTCCTCGGTCGATCGTCCGACAGCGTCGACCTTCTGGAACTATCCCGTGAGGCGCCGCAGTCAGGAGCGAAGAAGCGCCTCGGCGCCGGGCGGCGCGCCCGAACCGGAGATCCGATGAGGCGCGCCTTGGCGGCGACCCCTGCGTTTACTTCGCCGCGGGCGAGTCTGCAGACGCGGGCTTCTTCTTATTGGCCTCGATGTTGACCGTGATCTCGACATCGTCTCCGAGCACAAGCGCGCCCGTGTCCAGGGTCTGATTCCAGACGATGCCGTAGTCCTTGCGGTTCAGCTTGGCGGTCAGGCTGAAGCCCGCCTTCTCCGTGCCGCGCCGGTCGGTGATGACGCCCCCGAAATCCACGGGAATGGTCATTTCCTTCGCCATCCCATGCAGGGTGAAGATTCCCGTGACATTGAAGGTGTCCTCATCCACGGGCGCGATCTTCGTGCTCTTGAAGGTAATTTCCGGATTCTTCTCGGCATCGAAGAAGTCGGCGCTTTTGAGGTGGGTGTCGCGACCGGCGTTGGCGGTGTTGATCGATGCGGTCTGGATCGTGAACTCGACGGACGACGAGGCCGGCTTGCCGGGGATCACCGTGATGGTTCCCGAGAAGTCGTCAAATCGGCCGGAGACCTTCGAGACGAAGTGGCGGACACGGAAGGTCACCTCGGAGTGGGTCTTGTCGACGTTGTAGATGTCCTGGGCGGACGCGGCGGACGTGGTCAGGGCGAGTGCGAGGAGGAGGGGGGCTTTCATTGGGGCGCTTCTTTCTTGAAGGACGAGATAATTACTGTTTGCGGAGAGAGGTGCAGCGGGCGGCGCAAGCGCTGCGGATGGCGTCGAGCGATGCGATCAGCTGCCGCAGCCGCTCGGCGTTGAGGCCCGAGAAGAGAACCTCGCTGGCCTGAGGCATCGTCGAGTCGACTCGGGCGAGAAGTTCGAGGCCCTTGGCTTCGATGTGACACAGAACCTGTCGCCGATCGGCCCGGGGCCGCTCGCGGCGAACCAGGCCAGCGGTCTCCAGTCGGTCGATCAGCCGGGTGATGCCCGGAGCCTGTTCCACCAGCCGTGCTCCGATCTCAAGAGTAGGGAGGCCCGTGTCCCTTGCCCCGCGCAGAATTCGCAGAACGTTGAACTGGCTGAGGGTGACCCCTTCGGGTTCGAGGACCTCGGTGATTCGCCAGCGCAACACATCCGCGGTGCGCAGCAGGCTGACGAACGCCTCATCATGGATGGAGGCGAACGGCTTGGTCTGGCGCAATTCTCTAAGGAGGGAACTCTGTGGCACAAAAGTAATATAACTAAACAATAGTTAATCAGTCAACTATATGGGGAATAATCAACATAAACGTTTTTTTATCAATTACTTAATTCGCGAACGAAATTAGAGCAAGAGCATCGCTGCAGACATTATGATGGTCGGGATCAAGGCCCCGAGCGCCAGCATCAGCGGGGAGATACCATCCTCGAAATGGTCCCTCAATATCGCGATACCGGCCGGATTCGGGGCGTTCGCGATCACGGTCAGCCCACCGCCGGTCACCGCCCCCGCGACGACCGCGTACCTGGCCGCATCGTCGAGGCTCGGAACCAAAGTGGCGAGGAATGTGATGAGGGCGTTGTCATTGAAGGCGGTTAGGACAAGAGCGCCGAAGAAGAGTGGAGTGACGGAGAGACTCGCGAGCACCGGCTGAATCCACCAGCCCTGAAGACCGCCATGGACCACCAGTCCGGCCAGGAAGAACGCGACCAGGAGGGGCGGCTTCAGGTCGATAACGCTCTGGTACGGTGACGTGGCCTTCGCAAAGCCCAGGAAGAACAGGAAACCGGCGATGAAGATCGCCGGGTAATGGGCGTTGGCCACGGTCCAGGCCATGAAGCCGAGGTGAACCGCCACCACGATCCAGGGTGCGCGTGATTTCGCGGGAGTCGACTCAGCCGGTTGGAGCGCGTTCAGATCCTTGCGAAAGAGGACCAGATACGCCACGTTCGCCGTCACGATGCCGATCACCGCTTTCAGGCCGAAATTCGAGACCATGAAGGTGAAGTCCCAACTCCAGGGGCGAGCGACCATCAGCACCGGCGGGGCGGCGAAATGGGTCAGGGTTCCTCCAACCGAAATGTTCGTGAAGAGCAGGCCGATGGTCGCGTAGGAGAGTCGCAGAGACGGACCGAGAGCGAAAAACTGCTTCGAGAGCAACAAGGCACCGATGGTCATCGCCGCGGGCTCGGTCACGAAGGATCCCATCACCGGAGCCACGGTCAAGATGGTCAGCCACCACGCCGTAGGCGAACCCTTGCCGATCGAGGCGATTTTCCGCAGGACATCTTCGGCGAGGTCCAGCACCGGTTGGGTCGAGGCCAGGGCCATGATGACGAACACGAAGAGGGGCTCGGTGTAGGTCACCGAATCGTTCAGATAATGCGACGCGGCGCCCCAGCCGCGCGCCCACGCGATCGCTCCGGCGAGGATCACCGCCCAAAGGCCGAAGATGACCTCGATCTCGCCCAGAAAGTGCAGGAACTCGGCCACGATGCTCGGCGACGGCTCGCGCCGGGCCCTGAATTCGCGCGCGTTGTGCGCATCCTGAACGTGATGAGCGAGCACGGTCAGGCGTTTGGCCGCGAAGGTGTGGAGGATGGCCAGGAGAAAGATGAGCGTGGCGACGAGGTTGAAGGGTTCCGCTTCGATTCTCTCGCTCAGAACGTCCAGCAGACCGGCCCCGGGCGCCGCGGACGCGTAGTCGCTGAGAGGCAGCGGGAAAGGAGACTCCATCCGGGGAGCTTAGGCCAAGGCGTCGCGCCACGGAGAGCCCTCCACCTCCGCCATGGCCTCCCCATCACGGGATCGACCGCCCCGGCTGTAAACTTGCCTCTCAATCATGAAAAATCAGATTCCGATGGTCGATCTGCGGGCCCAGTACCTGCGGATCAAGAATGATATCGACGCCGCCATGACGCGCGTCGTGGAGACGACGGCCTTCATCAAGGGACCTGATTGCGGCGCCTTCGAGAAGGAATTTGCGGCATTTTGCGGGGTGGAAGCCTGCGTGGGGGTGGCGAACGGAACGGACGCCCTGATCTATGCCCTGCGCGCGTACGGCGTCGGTCTCGGCGACGAGGTGGTGACGGTGGCCAACACCTTCATCGCCACCGGAGAGGCGATACTCCTGAACGGGGCGACGCCGGTCTTCGTGGATGTCGATGACCTGACCTACACCCTCGACCCGAGCAAGCTCGCCGCCGCGATCACGAAGAAGACGAAAGTCATCATTCCCGTTCATCTGTATGGTCATCCGTGCGCAATGGACGCGATCAACAAGATCGCCTGCGACCACGGCATTCCGGTCCTGGAAGACTCGGCCCAGGGGCATGGCGCCACCCTCAACGGGAAGAGGGCAGGGTCTCTCGGTCACGCCGCCTGCTTCAGCTTCTACCCAGGGAAGAACCTGGGGGCCTATGGCGACGCGGGCGCGGTGGTCTCGAGCGACAAGGAGTTCATCGCCAAGGTTCGTCAGATCGCGAACCACGGCGGGGGCGCCAACAAGTACGACAACGTGGTCCTGGGCACGAATTCGCGCCTTGACACCATGCAGGCTGCGATCTTGAGAGCCAAGCTGCCGCATCTTCAGCAGTGGACCGAAGAGCGCGGTGAGCGCGCCGCCCTCTACTCGAAGCTGCTGGACGGCGTTCCCGGCTTGGTCACGCCGAAGGAAGGCGCGGGCGCGCAATCCGCCTGGCACCTGTACACGGTCCGCACCTCCCGCCGCGACGCTCTCATTGATGAACTCAAGAAGAATGGCATATCGACCGCGGTTCACTACCCGCGGCCCATTCACCTGCAGCCGGCCATGGGCCCGGCGGGCGGCAAGGCGGGCCACCTTCCCGTTTCCGAAAACCTCTCTCGTGAGGTCGTCTGCCTGCCTCTTTACCCCGAGCTCCCACTGGAAGAGATCGAGCGCATTGCCGGCCTCGTGCGGGCCTTTCTTTCCGCCTGAGCTGTTCCCGCCGTCTTTTCCCGGAATCGGGGTAAACCTCCCATGAAAATCGGACTGGTCGGTTGTGGTTACTGGGGCAAGAACATCGCCCGCAATCTGCATCAGATGGGTCTCCTGGGCGCGGTTTGCGATCCCTCCACGAAAATTCTTGACGGGGTTCCGAAACTGTATCCCGGCGCTCTGGCTACGAAAGCGCTGGACGATCTCCTGAAGTCGAAGGAGATCGACGCCATCGCCATCGCCTCTCCGGCCGCGGAGCACGCAGCGACTGCGAAGGCGGCGCTCATGGCCGGAAAGGACGTCTTCGTCGAGAAACCCCTGGCTCTGGATGTTAAGCAGGCCAAGGCATTGCTCGATCTCGCCAAGCGCAGGAAGCGAATCCTGATGGTGGGTCACATCCTTTGCTACCACCCGGCCATTCAGAAGCTCAAACAACTGGTCGATGCGGGCGATCTGGGCGACATTCAGTATGTCTATTCGAACCGCCTGAACCTCGGCAAGATCCGCCACGAGGAAAACATCCTTTGGAGCTTCGCGCCTCATGACATCTCCGTGATCCTGCTCCTGCTCGGCCGGATGCCCAGCAGCGTCACCACCGCGGGAGAGAGCTGGCTCCGGAAGGGTGTTGCCGACGTGACCATGACCACCCTCAAGTTCAACCGGGGGGCGCGCGCCCACATCTTCGTGAGCTGGCTGCATCCATTCAAGGAGCAGAAGCTGGTGGTGGTGGGGAGCAAGCGCATGGCCGTGTTCGATGACGTCATCAAGGAAGGCAAGCTGAAGATCTTCGACAAGGGTGTGGACTGGCTGGACGGCCAGCCGGTGATCCGGCAGACGTCCGAGTCGACCCTCTTCTTCCCCGAACTCGAGCCCCTTCGCGAGGAACTCACGCACTTCGCGGACTGCGTGCGCACGCGAAAAGAGGCGCGGACCGACGGCAAGAATGGCCTGGATGTTCTGCGTGTGCTCGATGCTGGCCAGCGCTCGCTCGACACCGGGGGCAAGCCGGTGGCCATCAGGTAGGAAGGTTGACCATGTCAGAAAAAAACTACTTCGTTCACGAGTCCAGCTACGTGGACGAGCCGTCAACCATCGGTGAAGGCACCAAGGTCTGGCACTTCTCGCACATTCTCAAAGGCGTAAGCGTGGGGAGGAAATGCAACATCGGCCAGAACGTCGTGATCGGCCCCAATGTGAAGGTGGGGGACAACTGTAAACTCCAGAACAACGTCAGCGTCTATGAGGGTGTGGAACTCGAGGACCATGTGTTCTGCGGCCCGTCGATGGTGTTCACGAACGTGTTCAATCCGCGCAGCGAAGTGGTGCGGAAAGACGAGTATCGCAAGACCCTGGTGAAGCGAGGCGCCTCCATCGGCGCCAACGCGACGGTGGTGTGCGGCTCGACGGTGGGAGAATATGCGTTCATCGGCGCCGGGGCGGTGGTGACTCGCGATGTGGCTGCGTACGCGCTGGTGATGGGCAATCCGGCGCGCCGGACGGGGTGGATGTGCCGATGTGGCGAGAAGCTCCCGAAGGCGAGCCCAGGGGAAAGCGTTGTGTGCCCGGCCTGCAGCGCCGGCTACGCCATCGCCGCCGACCGAATCGTCCCGACGTCAGCCTAGCAGTCCGTGGTGAGAGTCCGCCGTTGCACCGAGACGAGCGATGCGCCCGTCTGGCAAGGCGCCGAGGAGCCTCAATACCCTGGAATATTGAGGCGACGAGCAACGTAGTCCAGACGGGATGTAGCGTTCGTCGAATGCAGGCCGACTTTCGCCACGGGCTGCTAGACGACAATCCAGGCCGTCCCTTTGGCTCGCCCGCTCGATAAAGCCGAGCACAGGACACATGGCGTCGTGTCAAGATAGTGCGGACCCTGGCGCAGGCTTTCAAATCAACCCTGTGACGGGAACCTCGGAGCATGAAGACCACACCTCTTTTCGTGTCACTCGCCCTGGTTTGTTCCGGCGCAATGGC
>JAENWE010000203.1 GCA_016650185.1 Vicinamibacteria bacterium
CCTTGGGGAGGAGACGTATCAGAGCGGGAACGCCGCCGCCGCCGCGCAGAGCGCGATCCACCGAGGCCAGGCCAGTCAGGGCCCCCCCGCCCATGGTGACGGCCAGCCACACCGTGGGTACGGCCAGGGAGAGACTGACCGCGATGGTGAGGAGCAAGGACGCGAACATGGGCCGTCCCCCAAGCCGCCGGGTCAGCCACTCGAAATGCGGATAGAGGGCCCCGGCCAGCACGGCGGCGAAGAGAAGGGCGCCGGCGACGGGATAGATCAGGCTTCCGAGGAGCGCAGTGCCCAGGAAGGCTAGGCCGACCAGAACCGCCCGGTCGGCGGTGGGGAGGGGGATGGCGGCCCGGCGTCGCGCTGGCTCGGCCACCTAATTGGGCCGGCTGAGCTTCTTGTCCGCGGGAGACGAGCCGATTCTGTGCATGCCGACGCAGACAAGCAAGGGCGATGCCATTGAAGGACAGAGTGCGGAACTCCTGCTGCCGGTCATCCTGACTCCGATGATGAGAGGATGAAGCGACGAGATGTACTTCGCGCGCTCGGGGCTCTGCTGATGATGGCAGGCCCGTGCTCGCACCGGGAGCGAGAGCCCATGACGAACCAGACGGAAACCAAGCGGAACCCATCAAGCGGACGGATGCCCGTTATTTTCGCTGCGCACGGCGCGCCGATCTTGCTCGACGACGCCGGCTGGATGGGCGAACTCGCTTTGTGGGCGAAGGCCATGCCGAAGCCGAAGAGCATTCTCATGGTCTCGGCTCACTGGGACGAGCGCCCGACGACGCTCGGGGCCACCCGGACGGTGCCGCTCGTCTACGATTTCTCTGGCTTCCCTGAGCGTTACTACCAGACAAAGTACCCGGCCCCTGGCGCGCCCGAACTCGCCGCTTGCGTTCGCGAGCTCCTGCGCCAGCGAGAGATCTCGGTCAACCATGATTCTGAGCGTGGCCTCGACCATGGGGCCTACGTGCCGCTCGTGGCCATGTACCAAGGCGCTGACGTGCCGGTCCTTCAAGTGTCGATGCCTGGTCTCGACGCGCCAGAGCTCTTCAAACTTGGCCGGGCTCTGGCGCCGCTCCGCGATGAGGGGGTGCTGATCTTCGGGAGCGGCTTTCTCACGCACAACATGCGCTTCGCCTTTCGTCCCGGAACTCCCGCGTGGGCGCGTGAATTCGATACCTGGGCAGAGGGCGCGCTGTCGCACTTGGACGTGGACGCACTCGTCAATTTCCAGACGCGCGCGCCAGCGGCCCAGATAGCCCTGCCGACCTGGGAGCACTACGCGCCGGTGCTCGTCGCCGCAGGCGCAGTCGCAGACGAGCGTCCGGGGACCACGTTCCCCATCACTGGCTGGTGGATGGATGGGGCGTTCACGCGGCGGTCGGTCCAGTTCGGTTAGCTGCTCGACAACTCTTATGTTGCGCAGGAGGACGCCCACTCCTTCGTGGCCCAGGATCCGGCCGGGCTCGCAGGTGGGCACGTCACCCTTGAGGAGAGGAGGCTTTCACGATCTGACTCTCTTCTCCTCGGTTAGTTGCAGCGTTTGACGCAGCGGGGCTACTTCTTAAAGTGCTCCCTGACTTTGGCGGTCATCTGGGGCTCGGTCATCTTGTCCGCGGTTTCAACCGCGACGATGCGGGCGCCCAATCCTTTGACCGCCATGCGCTTCTGGAACTCGCCCTTGGCCTCGCCGGGACCAAAGAGGAAGACCTCGTCTGCCTCGACCAGATGGAGGATCACTTCGTCGTAGTACTTATCGAGGTGCTCGGCGAAGTGCCGGTCGCGGTGATCGCCCTCCGGGGCGTCGTCCGCCGAGAGGCCTTTGACCCGCTCGTGCTTCTCGACCCCGGACTCGATTCGTTCCGTTCGTTCCCCTTCGTCGCCGGTAAAGACAAGGACGGCGCCCCGGTGGTCCATCCACACGCCCGCTTGCTTTTTCATCTCGCCTGCAAGCTTGGGCGAATCCGCCCGCCAGGGTCTGTTCGGTACCGAACAGCGAAGCGGGCCTCCATAAGGCCCCTGCAGATGACGCTCTCCGAAGGCATTGCCGCTCTTGCGTCGTCTACATTTCCGGAAACGGCCGGTCCAGGCAGGATCCCATTGCCGTCCGCCCCGAGCGCCCGGGATCAGCGTGTGGCGGCGAGCATGGAACGATTCCTGCTAGAAGCAGTTGGGTGAACAATTACTTGGAGGAGACTATGAAGAAACAAACAGATCGTGCCACAACGGCGGGGCGGGTTGTCAAGACGGTGGGTGTGGCGATCGCCGGCGCCACGATCGGCTACGTGGCGGGCACTCTCGCCGCTCCCGCCTCGGGCCGGGAAACTCGCAGGCGCATCGGTCGACGGGTCGAGGACGAGGCTCAGGGGATTGCGCGCAAGGCCAGACGTTCGCTGGCCACCGCGAAGGATGGGGCGCAGGGTTTCGCTTTGAAGGCCAGGAAATCGCTGACGAACGCGAAGGACAAGATGGCCGACAAGCTGCGCAGCCAGTGATGTGTTCCAGAGTTGGTGACTTGACCGCCCCTTCCGTCACCCCGGCAACGCGGCGGCCTGGGAAGCCTTGATCGTGCTGGTGACGCGCCAGATGGCGTTACCGACGTCA
>JAENWE010000204.1 GCA_016650185.1 Vicinamibacteria bacterium
AGACCTGGCCGCGCTGTTTCGGAGGGAAGGGTTTGCCCTGCGCGCGAGGCGACCCCAGTTCTTCTGGCCCATGGCTCTCCACCGCGCGCTGAAGACTCCCCTCCTCTCCCGCGCCCTGGAAGGCGTGGCCGCCGGGCTCGGACTGCGGACTCTGTTGGGATCTCCGGTGATTGCGAGGTTCGACCGTGTCTGAATCGTGGGCCCTCAAGCTCTACTCGAAATCGCCCTTGAAGCGCGACAAGGTCAAAGCCCTTCTCTCCGTTCTGGGGAACGTCGAAGGAAAGCGTTGCCTGGATCTGGGATCGGACAACGGCGTGGTCAGCCAGTTGCTTCGCCAAGAAGGCGGCTCGTGGGCCTCGGGCGACCTCACCCTTGAAACCGTGGAAGCCATCCGGGCGCTGGTCAAGACGGACGTTCACCGGGTCAGGGAGACGGAGTTGCCTTTCGGGAACGAGGAGTTCGATGTGGTGGTCATCGCCGACATGATCGAGCACATTGAGGATGAAGGCTCTTTCGTAGCCGAGCTCGCGCGCATCCTCAAACCCGGCGGGCGTCTGGTGGTCAACACGCCCCACGCTCGCAACACTCTCCTCCGTCGCGTGCGGCTCCGGCTCGGCCAGACGGATGAAAAACACGGCCATGTTCGCGCGGGGTACACCCGTGAATCCCTCAGCGCCCTGCTTCGGAGCCGATTCGAGGTGGGAGAAGCCAGGACGTACACCAAGGCTTTTTCGGAAACGATCGATACCGCGATGCAGTGGGGCCTCGAAAGCCTGGGCAAGAAGGGTTCGAAGAAAGGGGTCGTGGTGACCGACGGCGACCTCCGCCAGCACGCCAGGATGTTCACTGCTTATCGCGCGGTGTTCCCGTTCGTCTGGCTTTTCTCGCGGCTCGACGCTCTGCTTCCCCTGAACGACGGGTATCGTCTGCTCATGGTGGCCCGGAAACCGTCATGAGCGATTCAAGCGCGCTCGAAATTCGGATCGCTACTATCGAGGACGCTCCGCAAATCCTGGTCTTCATCAAGCGCCTGGCTGAGTACGAGCGGCTCTCCGATGCAGTCGTGGCGACCGAGGAAGGCTTGCGGCAGTCATTGTTCGGCCAGCGAGCCTACGCCGAGTGCATCCTGGCGATCTGGAACGGACAACCCGCGGGTTTCGCTCTCTTCTTCCACAATTTTTCGACCTTCCTGGGCCGTCCGGGCGTCTATCTCGAAGACCTCTTCGTGGAACCCGAACTGCGAGGTAAGGGTGTCGGCCGGGCCCTGCTCACGCATCTGGCGAAGATCGCCACCGATCGAAACTGCGGCCGACTCGAGTGGTCGGTCCTGGACTGGAACGAGTCGGCGATCGGCTTCTACCAGTCGATCGGGGCTGAGCCGCTCGACGATTGGAGGATCTTCCGCCTGAAAGGCGACGCCCTGACCCGACTCGCCTCCTCGAACTGACCGCGATACCTTGGACTCTACCGTCCGGACTTGCGGAGGGCCTTGTCCTCGTACATCCGCTGGTCCGCCAGCCGGATGAGATCGGGCTTGTTCTTCGCCTCATCAGGGTAGGTGGCGATGCCGATCGACGCGCCGATACTCGCGTTGATGCCCTCTTCCTGAAGGAACGTGTGCCCCTCGATCAGTTCCCGGAACTTCTCGCCCAAAACCCTTGCCGCCGGGCCGTCGGTCTGGGGCAGGATGATGACGAACTCATCGCCCCCGTAGCGCGCCGGATAGTCGGTCTCCCGCACCGCGGTGCGAAGGAGGAAGCCCACTTCGCGAAGGGCATGCGAACCTCGGAGATGGCCATGGACGTCATTGATCGGTTTGAAGTGATCGAGGTCGATGAACGCGATCGAGACCTGGCTCTTGTACCGGTCCGAAAACTTGATTTCTCGTTCCATCATCTGGTGGAAGAAACGATGGTTGAAGAGCGGCGTGACCTCGTCGGTGATCGATAGGTCGCGCATCCTCTGCATCAGGTGCACGTTGTCGAAGGCCAGGGCGAGGTGGGAGATCAGGGGCTGAAGCCGCACCATGGTCTCCGCCTCGAACCCTTCGGCCTGCTTGGAACCAAGAGCCACCACACCCAGAGACTTGCCTCTGGCCACGAGAGGAAGGATGACGTACGACCGGATCCCATCCTCCAGCAACTTCATGTCCTCGATGAAGCGATGAGAGTGGAGGATGTCCCGCTGAAGAATGGCCTTTCCTCCGAGGATGGCCTGCCCCAGGCCGCTGCCCACCAGTGGTATCACGCCACCCATGCCCCAGTTTTCATCGGGAGGGTGGGTGACGAGTTCCACATAGTCCCCGCCGTCGTTCACGAAACCGCAGGCGAGGCGGTCAAAGTCGAAAAGCCCGCGCATCTCCTCGGCAAAGGGTCCGACCACCGCGGCGAGATCTGCGCCTGAAGTGAGAGCGGTGGTGAGGCGATTCAGTCTCTCCAGCCGGTGGGCGGCGGTGCGCATTTCCGAATAGCGGCGGCTGGCATCCAGTCCGGAGCCGACCAGCCGGCCCAGCGCGGAGAGGAAGGGCTGCGGTGGCCGCGCGGCATCGAGGACCGAGAACACGAGCACGCCAAACGTTTCCTCCAACCCCGTCAGTGGCGTGGCGGCGAGCCAGCCTTCGCCCTGACTCTCCACCACCGCCTGGCCAGTCTCGAGACAGAGTCGGGCCAGGGTGAAATGAGCAAGTCGCGTGGTTTCGTCCAAACTGCCGTACTCGGCGACGGCGGCGAGACCGGAGAGTCCGTGGAGCAAACCAACACCTTGGGATGCGCGCAACGACTCGACCAGGGTCTTCAGGCAGCGCGTCAGCGTATCGGCCTCGTCCCGATCGGCGGAAAGGCTGTGGGCGACCGCACCAAGGGCGTCGAAGAAGATGGGTGACGTGAACGAAGGATCGAAAGTCGACATAGTCTGTGGCCAGCCGGGGATATCCGATCTTAAGCCACCCTGAAGGCCTCTGGCGCAACCGCCTCTCCTAAGGCGCCCTCCGGCAAACGACCCCGCACCGCATCCGACCGGCTAAGCGCCATTTCATCCTCTTCCGCGCTCCGGAGTCGGTCTACGAGCGTCCCACTGAGGGGCCGGGCCATCACCAGACGACGGTGGGAGGACACGGAGGGCGGCAGCGCTCGAGAAAGAACCCGGCCGACCTGGTCAATCGCCGCCTGAGCGGTGACGCGCGCGGTTGTGTACTTGGCGGTGAGAATCGACAGGAGTCGGGGGTTCTGGTGGGCAATCAGGCGCGAGCGATAGATCGGTTCTCCGTCCGGCCCTCCAGGAACGTGACCGGCGTGGACAACCTTGACCTGATCGTCCTGGATCTTCGCCAGAGGGAAGGCTCTCCGGCCGGCTTCGAGGAGGTCGTGGACCAGGCTTTCAAGAGACGCCGTCCCGTCGTCGTAGAGGGTGCCCAGAATCGAGCGTCCGAGCCAGGGGGCGAGAAAGAGATATCGATCTTGGTCCCGAGCCCCCACGGCCAGGGAAGGACTGAGATCGCTGCCCAGGACGACGTTCACACCGCGGATCAAGGGCGGGGACCCACAGGTCTCGCCAAATACGCCTGAGACCGCTTCGATCTGGGCGCCAGAAGCGTTGACGATGGATCGAGCACGAACGACGAGCGAGCCCTCTTTGGCGACATCCGTGGCCTTGATCTCAAAGCCGGTGGTGGTCGAAACGCTGCTCTCGATCCGGCAGTGGTTCACGATCACGGCAGACTCCTCGGCAGCCGCGTGCAAGAGGCTGAGCAAGAGTCTCTCCGTGTGTGTGATCTGCGCATCCTGCCAGAGGAAGGCCCTTCCCTCTGGCAGAGCCTTCGTCCAGAGCGAGGCCGCCTCGGCCCGGCCGACGACCCGGGAAATGCCAATGGCCCGATCGGCGGGGAGGTAGTCGTTCCGATCAATGGACAAGACGTCGTTGACGATTCCTCCAAGAAAGAACCTGAGCCGGTCGAGGAAGCCGTTGACCGGAATGGCGAAAGTCAACGGACGTACGATTTCAGGAGCGACGCGGAGCAGGGCCCGGCGCTCCCTCATCGACTCCCGGAAGCCCGCGATGTCCAGCCGTTGAAGATGCCGAAGACCCCCGTGAGCGGTCTTCAGGGAAGACCAACTGCTCGCCTGACCGAAATCGTCCAGCTCGATCAGGGCGGCCGCAAGGCCCCGGGAGGCAGCTTCCCAGACCGTCCAGGCGCCCGCGATGCCGCCGCCGATCACCAGCACGTCATGTTCGCGTGCTTGGAGGGCGGCTAGGTCGCGTTTCATGGGCCGTCCAGAGCTTAGCCCTCCCCGATTGACCGGCGGGCTCCGGCGGGCATAGCGTGCCTTCCATGAACCGAACCATCGACCTGCGCTCGGATACGGTGACCCAACCCACGGAGGCCATGAGGAAGGCCATGGCGGAAGCGGATGTGGGCGACGATGTTTTTGGGGAAGACCGAACCGCGGTCCGGCTGCAGGAACGAGTGGCCTCGACGCTCGGTTTCGAGGCCGCGATCTTCATGCCCACCGGCGTGATGTCGAACGAAGTCGCCATCCGCCTGTGGACACGCCCCGGCGACGAGGTGCTCTGCGACGCCCATTCGCACGTGGTCGATTACGAGCTTTCGGGCATGGCCGCTCTTTCCGGGGTCATGCCTCGTCCGGTGGTGACCGGGCGAGGTCACGTCACCGCGCGGGACGTCGAGACGGCCAGACGGCCGCGTTCCTACTATCGGTCGGAAGTGACCCTTCTGATTCTCGAAAACACGCATAATCTCGCGGGCGGAACCGTGACCACGGCCGCCGATATGCAGGCCAGTATCACCATGGCGCATGAGCTTGGACTGAAGGTTCACGTGGACGGAGCCCGACTCTGGAACGCCGCCATCGCCCTGGGATGCGACCTCAAAGAGCTGGTCCAGGGCGCGGACTCCGCCATGGTGACGCTGTCGAAGGGTCTGTGCGCCCCGGTCGGATCGATCCTGTGCTCCAACCGCGCCGCCATCGAGAGCGCCCGGCGGATCCGGAAACAACTCGGTGGAGGCATGCGTCAGATCGGCCACCTTGCCGCTGCCGGTCTCGTCGCGGTAGAGACCATGGTGGCGCGCCTCGCCGAAGATCACGCGAAGGCGCAACGCCTGGCCGAGATCACCTCAGGGGCCCGAGGAGCAAGCGTGGTCCGCCCCGACACGAATATTCTCTTCGTCAACTTCGATTCGCCGGTGGCCCAGAGAGTCGGCGATCATCTCCAGGCCTCGGGAGTTCGCGCGTCCGTCATGACCGAATCGGCTCTCCGGTTCGTGACCCATCGCGATGTCAGCTTGGCCGAATGCGAGTTCGCCGGATCGGCGTTGGTGGAGGCGGCGGGCGCGGTGATCGAAGCCCTCTAAAGCACGCTGATTCAAGACTCTGGGGGCAAGTCGGCCGGCCCCGGAACTATGACGAAACTGTGACACTCAGCTCCCGGAAAAGCTCTCTAGACTGCCGCTATGTTGGAAAGCGCGCCCCTCACCTCAATGCCCCACGTTTCCAGCGACCCTGGGGTCCAAAAGCCCGAGATCCGGACGCCGCCCGAGACCCCCCTCCGTCTGATGATCGCGCCTTTCGCTCAGGCTCAGGACTCGCGCGCCTGGCAGCAAGTGCTATTCACCTTGTCCTTGTTCCTAGGGGGTTGGTCGCTGCTCGCTTGGGCCGTGGTGCATGAGTGGGGCGCGCTTCCCTACCTGGTCATCGCGCTCCCGACCGCCGGCTTCTTCGTGCGCCTCTTCATCGTGCAACACGACTGCGGCCACGGATCCTTTCTCAGCCACCATCGCCTCAATAATGCGGTCGGCGCGGTGATGGGCGTTATCACCGGTATCCCTTACAGCTACTGGAAAAAGACGCATGCGATTCACCACGCGACCTCCGGGAATCTGGACCATCGCGGCATGGGGGATATCGACACCCTCACCGTCCGAGAATACGAGAGTTCGCCACTGTGGCGCCGCCTCGCCTATCGCCTTTATCGCAGCATGCCGGTGATCCTCGGCCTGGGACCGTTCTATCAGTTCGTGCTCAAGCATCGCCTCCCCTTCGATCTGCCCCTCTCCTATCGGAAGGAATGGAACAGCGTCATCCTCAACAACGTCGCCCTCACCGCTCTGTTCGGCGGGCTGTGCCTCACGCTGGGCGTGAAGACGGTGCTGCTCACTCACCTTCCGATGGTTCTGATCGCGGGTACCGCGGGGGTCTGGCTCTTCTACGTGCAGCACCAGTTTGAAGACACCTATTGGGATCGCGACGGTGCATGGACGGTCGATCAGGCGGCGCTCCGCGGCAGTTCCTACTACCACCTGCCTCCGGTGCTTCAGTGGTTCAGCGGAAACATCGGCTTCCACCACATCCACCATCTCGCCCTGCGCGTGCCGAACTATCGGCTGCAGGAATGCTTCGAGTCGAGCCCGCGTCTGCAGCAGACCAAGTGGGTCACGCTGAAGTCCAGCCTCAAGTGCGCCTCCTTGCGCCTATGGGACGAGGACGCCCGTCTTATGGTCCCGTTCCGGCGGTAGGCAGGCTTGGCCTAGCAGCCCGCGCAGCGACGAGGCGAGGACGGCGGCGTTGCCTTCGTCCTCGTGTTTGAAGAAGATCCAAGCTTCCGACCAGGGCTGCTGGCGGATTCTTTCAATCCACGCTTTCAGATCGGCTTCCTTGTAGTCGGTGCGTCGAAGGCGGAAGTAACCCCACTCGGTCGTGGGCAGAACCGGCGGTCCAAACTCGCCCGTCTTCTCGTCGGTCTCGGATGCGGCCAGGGTCGCGTGGCGCTGCTTGAGGAGCGCGTAGGTCTCGTCGTCGAACCAGGTCGCATGGCGAAACTCGAAAGCGGTTCGGGTGCCTTCGGGAAGCAGGGCCAGGAACCGTTCCAGTTTACCCAGGTCCTTCTTCATCCAGGGGGGAAGCTGGAACAGAATGGGACCGCGCTTCTTGCCCAGGCTTTCGGCCGATTTCAGGAAGTACTCGACCTCGGGCGCGCAATCTTCGAGCTTCTTGATGTGGGTGATCTTCTGGGGAGCCTTGAGGACGAAAGCGAAATGCTCCGGAGTGTCAGCCGCCCACTTTAGGAGCAACTCCGGCTTAGGCATTCGATAGAAGGTGTTGTTGATCTCAACCGTCTCGAAACGCTCCGCGTAGTAGGCGAGCATGCCCGCGTCCTTGAAACCCTTGGGGTAGAAAGAGCCCTTCCATTCCTTGTACGCAAAACCGCTGGTCCCCACCCGAATCCGCATCGCGTCTCCCTACCGCACCCGGGCGCGAGCGGCTCGAAGAGACGCGCGCACCGCGGCGGGAGCGGTGCCACCTCGGGCCGCCTTCGCCGCCACCGCCTTTTCGGGGTCGAAGAAGTCCTTCATCCGGGCGGCGATCCTGGGGTGCCTGCCCTTCAAGGTCGCCCGAGCCAAATCGCCAAGAGGAAAGTTCGCCTTCACCGCGTCCGTAACCATCGATCCCACCATGCCATGGGCCTTTCGAAAGGGGACGCCTTCGCGGGCCAAAGCCACCGCCAGCGAAGCAGCCATCATGCCTTCAGCCGCAGCAGCTTTTTTCATCGCCTCGCGGTTCAAGGTCACTCCTCGCACCACACCCGTGGCCACCATGATCGAGGGCAGAACGGCGTCGAGCGCGTCGAACACCGCCTCTTTGTCCTCCTGGAAATCCTTCTGGTATCCGACCGGAATACCACTGGTCAAGGCGAGAAGCCGCACCACCGAGCCGGTGGTCCGAGAGGCCTTGCCCCGCACCAGTTCCATCGAGTCCGGGTTCTTTTTCTGCGGCATCAAGCTCGATCCCGTGGTGAAGGCATCAGGCAGAGCCAGGAAACCGTACGGCCGGGAGGAATAGTGGATCAGGTCTTCCGCCAGACGCGAAAGGTGAGTCTGGGTCTG
Organism: Vicinamibacteria bacterium; assembly: GCA_016650185.1. GTDB lineage: Bacteria > Acidobacteriota > Vicinamibacteria > Fen-336 > JAGNNV01 > JAGNNV01. The sequence goes on from JAENWE010000204.1 coordinate 7,898, forward strand.
GGCGAGGACGAAGACGAACTCGGCCGCGAAATCGCGATCAGAGATGGCGTCGAGCGCGTTCTCTGAGACCGCCGCGAAGCCAAGCGCGCGGGCGAGGGCCTCTCTCTTGAGCGGCAGGGCGGTGCCGGCCAGGGCGCCCGAACCGAGGGGCAGGACATTGACGCGTACGCGCGTGTCAGCCAGGCGCTCGAAGTCGCGCACTAACGCCCAGGCGTGCGCCCCCGCCCAGTGGCCAAAGGTGATCGGCTCGGCTTCCCGGGTGTGGGTGTAGCCGGGCATGGGCGCGGCGGCGCCTTCAAGGGCGCGCGACACCAGGGTCCGGATCAGCTCCTGCAGACCCCCGCGCACGTCATCGATGGCGCCCCGAATGAAGAGTCGCAACGCGGTGACCGACTGCTCGTTGCGGCTCCGCCCCAGGTGGCCCTGACCGGCCAGGGACCCGATCTCCTCCTCGAGGCGCGTCTCCACGAAAGAGTGAACGTCCTCAACGTCGATATCGGCGTAGGCGGGATTGGCTTCATACTTGGCCAGAACACGGGCCAGACCCCGGTCGAGTTTCGCCGCGTCCTTCATGGGCAGGGCCCGGCACTTTCCCAAAGCCAAGGCGTAGGCGCGGGAGGCCGCGATCTCTTCGCGCATCAACCGTCGGTCGAACGGAAACGAGCGATTGAATTCCCAGAAGAGCCGATCCGGCTCCGCTTCGTAGTTTCCGCCCCAGAGTTTGGTCATGACGCCTGAATCCTACGTGCGGTAGTGAGCGTTGATATCGACGTACTCTTTGGTGAGATCGCACATCCACATGGATTCCGAGACCTCACCGGCATGAAGATCGACGGTGAGGCGGCCTGGGTCGGCCAGCATGGCCTGGTGGGCAAGAGCCTCGTCATAGACCCGCGCCGCACCGTTCTCACACACGAAGACCTCGCCGATGTGGACATCTGTCGTGTTGATGTCGAAGTAAACGCCGGCCCGGCCGGCGGCCGCGAGGATTCTGCCCCAGTTCGGATCTCCGCCATGGAGAGCCGTCTTTACCAGGGGTGAGTCGGCGATGGTGCGACCGATGCGAAGGGCGTCCTCCGTCGTGCGCGCGCCCTTCACCACGATCTCGGCCACTCGACGCACGCCTTCGCCGTCGCGGATCATCATCAGGGCGAGGTCACGGCTCACCGCGCGAAAGGCTCCGAGGAAGGCGTCGTAGGCGGCCCCACGCGACGAGATCACGCTTGCGCCCGAAGCCCCATTGGCGAGAACGACCGCGGTGTCGTTGGTGGAGGTATCGGAATCGATGGTGATCCGGTTGAAGGTCGAGCCCACCGCCTCCAGGAGGGCGGCATCGAGCAGCGGCCTCTCGATGGCTGCGTCGGTGGTGAAATAAGCGAGCATGGTGGCATGAAGCGGAGCGAGGGCAGGCGCGATCATCCCCGCCCCCTTGGCCATGCCCCCCACGGTCATCGTGATGCCGTTGATCTCGAAACGTCGAGAGGCCTCCTTTGGCTTCGTGTCGGTGGTCATGATCGCCTGAGCCGCCGCCGCTCCCCCCTCTATCGAGAGTCCCGCCACCGCTCGAGGAATCGCGGCGCGGATCTTATCCATCGGGAGATTCACGCCGATGACGCCGGTCGACGAAACCAGCACATCTCTCGCCGCGCATCCGAGAGCCTCAGCGGTCAAGGCCGCGGTTTCTCTGGTGTCGGACATTCCCTGCCGACCTGTGGCCGCATTGGCGCAGCCCGCGTTGACGATCACCGCCCGCGCGGTTCCGTCCCGCAGATGCTCGGCCGAAACCAGAACGCACGACGCCTTGGCGAGGTTCGTGGTGAAGACACCCGAGGCCACGCAGGGCCAGTCGGAAACCAGGAGAGCCAGGTCGGTCCGTCCGGGTTTGATCCCCGCCTCCACCGCGGCCGCGCGAAACCCCCGCGCTGCTGTGACTCCTGAGGTCATTCTTTTAGCTGGGGGGCCGCAGAGTGCTTAGCCCCCCAGACCCCCGCGCTCCGGCCGGAGTGAATCCGGCCTTCGCTAGGCTTCGCTCCACGGGTCATCCGTTGCTTAGCCCCCCAGACCCCCGCGCTCCGGCCGGAGTGAATCCGGCCTTCGCTAGGCTTCGCT
>JAENWE010000205.1 GCA_016650185.1 Vicinamibacteria bacterium
CCGATCTTTCGACCGAATGCCACCGCCACCTCGGTGGCGTGTCGGGCGGTGTCCTTCGTTTCGATGATCTCGAGCAAAGGCATCCGGTGAACCGGCGAGAAGAAGTGCATTCCCAGCACCAGGTCCTTGCGCTTCGCGTTCTGGGCGATGTCCGTGATGGGCAGGGACGACGTGTTCGAAGCAAAGACGCACGTTTCCGACGTCGCCGCTTCCGTCTCCATGAGGACCTGGCGCTTCACCGCCAGATCTTCGAAGACCGCCTCGATCACAAGGTCGGCCTGCTTGAAACCGCCGTAGTCGGTGGTGACCGACACCCGGTCCATTTTCTGGTCGACCTCGCGCGAGGTCAGGCTGCCACGCCTGCGCCGCTCGTCCCAGATGGCGCGCACGTACCCCAGGCCACGACTGACGCTTGGATCATCGCGATCCTTCATGCGCGCGCGCATCCCGGAGTCGGCCGCAATCCCCGCGATACCGGCCCCCATGAGCCCGGCCCCCAGGATGCAGACCTTGGCGATCTCGGGAGGAGGATCGGGAAGCGGAACGGCCTTCTTGATGTCCTGGGTGGCGAAGAAGACATTCACGAGGGCTCGCGACACTTCACCCACCAGGAGTTCTCCGAAGGCCTTCTTCTCGATCTCCAGACCGGCGGCAAGCGACGCGGCCGTCCCGGTCTTGACCACTTCAATCGCTCGAAGAGGAGCCGGATAGTGGCCGCCTGTCTTCGCCATCACCGACGAATGCGCTTTGGAGAAGATGATCGGTCGAGCCAGTTTCTCGACCAGCTTGATCCCGGGACGCTGTGGCTTCTTGCCAGCAGCAAGGGTCAGAGCCAGAGTGGCGGCCCGGTCTTCGAGCATGGATCGCGGGACGACCTCGTCGACCAGACCGGCGCGAAGGGCCTTCGTCGCTTTCAGGTTCCGCGCGGTGAGGATCATGTCAAGGCTCAAGGCCAGACCTACGAGACGGGGCAGACGCTGCGTCCCGCCCATGCCCGGCACCAGCCCGAGTTGGACTTCAGGGAGACCGATCGCGGTCTTGGGATCGTCACTGGCGACGCGTCCCGCACAAGCAAGGGAGAGTTCGGTCCCTCCGCCCAGGCAGATGCCGTTGATCGCGGCCACGAACGGGATCTTCGACCCCTCAATGCGGTTCAGCAGGTCGTGTCCTTTGCCCGCGAGTGCCATGGCTTCTTCGGCCGTGGTCACCGCGACGAACTGCTTGATGTCGGCGCCGGCGATGAATCCTTCCGGCTTTCCGCTGATGATCACGACCCCGCGAAGAGTGGCGTCCTTCTCGATCTGCTGAAAGAGCGCCTCGAATTCGTCGAGAAGCCCGAGCGACAAGACGTTGAGCTTCTCTCCAGGCACATCCAGCGAGACCACGAGAACGGCATCGTCACGACGACAAGTGGTGAGCATCCCGGTCATTGAATCACTCCTATGTCGCGCAGCTCGAGGATGCGCGACTTCGAATAGCCCAGAGAAAGAAGGATGTCGCGGGTGTGCTCGCCGTGCCGGGGAGCCCGTCGCCTGACCTTTCGCCGGGTGATCTGGGGCAGAAACGTGGGCGAGAGGAAGGCGCCCCTCTCCGTCTTCTGAGGCAAAAACGCTTGACGCGCGCGGATCTGCGGATCGGCCATGACCTCGGTCAGGGTCTGCACGGGGGTGAGGCAGGCGTCAAGGGGGCCGAGGATATCAAGCCAGGCCTGCCGGGACTTCGTCCGGAACATTCTCTCGAAGTCCGCCGAGATTGCCGGCTGCATCTTCCTCGACCATTGAAACCGGACGTAGTCCTTGAACCCAAGACCTTCGCACACCGCCTCCCAGAACTGTGGCTCGAGCGCGCCCAAGGCCACCCGGCGTCCATCCGCGCATTCGTAGGTCCGGTAGCAGGCGTGCGTTCCCCATAGTTCGTCGGGCTCGCGATCCGGCGCCGAGAGGGAACGAACGAGGGGTGCGGACATAAGAGCGAGAGCGCCGTCGAGGATCGAGAGGTCGATGAGGCCGCCCCGGAAACGCGGCCGCCCGAGGTCCCTGAGCTTCGCGAGCACGGCCACCAGGGTCAGCAGAGAGGCCGCAGTATCCGCGACGAGGCCCGGCGACATGGTGGCGCCGCCACACAGCAGTCCGGTCTCGCCCGCGACATTCAGGTCGTGGGTGGCCCGGCGAGACCTCGGGCCGGTGGCGCCGTTGCCCGAGAGACTCACGAACAGCAGCCTCGGCGCGGTTCGGCGAAGACGTGCGTAGTCCAGACCGAGGCGGCGCATCACACCGGGCCGGAAACTCTCCACCAGCACGTCGCTCTTCAGGGCCATCGCCTTGACGATCAGGACGCCTTCCTTCGACTTGAGGTCGAGAGCGACGCTTTTCTTGCCCCGGTTCAGCCAGGCGTGAAGCGCGCTGTCGGAGCCATCCCTCACCGCCGGAGCGATCCCTCGCGTCGGATCACCGAAGTCCTTCTCTTCGATCTTGACCACAGTGGCGCCCAGATCGGCGAGGGCGGCGGTCACATAGGGTCCCGGCAGATGTCGGGAGAGATCGAGAACGCGGACACCCGTGAGAGGAAGCTTCTGGGTAGGAGAGGCGACGCGGCCCACTATCGCTCAAGGACCATGGCGAAGCCCATGCCGCCCTGAGCGCACACGGAGATCAAGCCGAATTTCGAATTGCGGCGGGTCATCTCATGACCGAGGGTTCCGGTGATGCGGGCGCCGGTGGCGCCGAACGGATGCCCGATGGCGATCGAGCTTCCGCACACGTTGAGGCGCTCGCGATCCACCAGGCCGACGCGGGAGGCGCGGCCCAAACGCTCACGGGCGAAGGCGTCGCTCTCCAGGGCCTGGATATTCGACGCGACCTGCGCGCCGAACGCCTCGTGCATCTCGATGAGATCCATATCGGCCAGGGTGAGGCCGGCACGATCAAGGGCCATCGGAACGGCCAGAGCCGGGCCCATCAACAACTGCCAGGCGGGGTCGACCGCAGCCACCGCCCAGGACTTGATGTAGGCAAGAGGCGCGTACCCAAGAGCTTTGGCCTTCTCCTCGGACATGAGCAGCACCGCGGCGGCGCCGTCGGTGAGAGGCGAAGCGTTGCCGGCGGTGACCGAACCGAAGCGGCGATCGAACACCGGCCTCAGTTTGGCCAGGGCCTCGATCGACGTGTCGGCTCGGATGAGGCCATCGTTTGCGACCGTGGTCGCGTACTTCGGGGGCAGGTGGACGGGAGCGATCTCCTGGCCAAGCCGGCCATCGTCGCGGGCCCTCGCGGCATTGTGGTGGGAGCGGAAGGCGATCTCATCTTGCTCGGCCCGAGAGATGCCGTTGTCTTTCGCCATCTGCTCCGCCGATTGGCCCATCGACAATCCGGTGGAGGGCTCGGCGATGGCCGGCGTGTCGGGGATGAAATCCTTGAAGCGAAGACGGGAGAAGGCGCCTACCCGCGCGCCGAACGTCCTAGCCTTCGAAGCGGCGATCAGCGCATTCGCCATGCCCTTGGAGTGCAGGATGGGAACGGACGAAAGCGACTCCGCTCCGCCCGCAATGCCCGCTTCAATGTGGCCCATCAGTATGGAAGAAGCCACGTCGGCGATGGCCTGATTGGCCGAGGCGCAGGCCCGATTGAGGGTGTGCGCCGGCACCGTCTTCGGGAGCAACGCGCCGAGAGCGGTCTCGCGGCCCAGGTTGGGAGCCTTGATGGAAGGAACCACCTGGCCCATGACCAGCGTGCCGATGAGTTTGGGATCGACCTCGCTGCGCTCGATCAGTTCACGCACCGCGACCTTCGCGAGATCCAGAGCGGTGAGATCCTTGAAGACCTCGCCCGACTTGGCGAAAGGCGTGCGACAGGAGGCGACGAGGGCGACACGGCCGGGCATGGGAGTGAGTTTCTACTCTAGCGGAGACGGGGGGCGGGGAGGTTCAGGCGTGACGTCGATGATCTGGCCGCTCGGCCCGTCGTTCTTCGGGGGCGCGGCGTTGAAAAGCAGGCTGATCGCGCCGATGAAAAACATGATGTCGTCGAGCCAGCCCACCACGGGTGCGATGTCTGGAACCGCGTCCCAGGGCCAAACCACATAAAGGATCGCGCCCACCACGAGGAACTTCGGGAACTTGGAAACCTTCGGATTGCGCATCAGCGCGATGATGGTCTTGAAGCGTGACAGCATGGCCTGGGCTTAGAGGTGGGGCGTGGGCTGGGGAGTGGGGGGACGGATGGGTTCGGGGCGAAGCCCAGGGGTCGGAAGCAGAGTCGGCGGCGGGCCGGGCTGCTGCTGCTGAGGGGTGGCGGGGGGCACCTCGAACAGGAGAGGCGACGAGTCGGAGCCCACCGAGAATGACTTCAAGTCGGCTTCGGAGAACTCCGGCTTGTAGATAATCCGGGGCGAGATGGTCATGATGATGTCCGTCTCCTGAGCGTCCTTTGTGTTCCGTCCGAAGATGCGACCGAGGATGGGGATGCTGGCAAGGCCGGGGACGCTGGACAGAGACGTGCGCTCCGTATCCGTGATCAGCCCGGCAAGGATGTTGGTCTCTCCGTCACGAAGACGAAGGACGGAGTTCACGGTGCGGTTGCTGAACGTGGGCAGGTTGTTGAAGCCGGGAGCGCCGAGCGATGAAATCTCCAGCTTGAGCTGGAGAGTGATGTCTCCGTCGTGGTGAACCCGCGGGGTGATGTCGATGTTGACGCCCACATTCTTGTACTCGAAGGAAGTGATGGGCTGCTGCGCGACTCCGCCGGTGGCAATCGCGGCGAAGATGGTGACAGGAACCGGAACCTGGTCGCCGAACCTGGCGCTCGCGGTCTGGCCTTCGGTGACGCGCAGTTGCGGATTGGCGAGAAGGCGGGAAGAGCCGTCGGTACGGAGCAGGCGGTAGATCACACCGGGCAGGCCGGAGACGATGATGTTGCTCTTCTTGTAGGGCTGAGATCCCTCGAGAGTAATGACTTTCGATACGTCCGGGAACGCCCCACCCAGGAGCCCCGGGTCGATCTGGGCGGAAAGCGCATTGCCGTTCACCGAGTTGATCTCTATTCCGTAATCCAGGAGCTTCTGACGGTTGACCTCGAGGATCTCCACCTCGATCATTACTTCCCCATGACGCTTGTCCAGGGCTTCGATGATGCGCTCCGCCGCGGCTACCTTCTCGGGCGTGTCGTTGATGGTGAGGGCGTTGCCGCTCGGCAGAGGAGCCACCCGACGCGCGCCCAGCGAGATGCGAAGGACATCCACGACCTCTTTCAGGTCCGCACTCGAAAGATAGAAGGTCTTGACGATCTGGTCTTCATAGTCGCGCCGCTTGTTCGGGGTGTCGGGAATGACCTGAATCAACTTCGGCCCGATGACTCGGGTGAATGTCTTGCTCGCCATGGAGAGGGCCTGGAGCGCCTGCTCGAACGGCGCATCCTTGAGCTCGAGAGTCACCGGAGACGAGCTCACCGCCGACTCAAAAACGAAATTGACCCCGACCACCAGCCCGAGCGTCTTGAACGCCTCCCTGACGTCGGCGCCCTCGAACTTGAAGCCCATGACGGTATCGAGGGAAGGGTCGATCTCCAGGCCAGGGAGGCTGCGTTCGCGCGCCGACTGCTTGATCGCGGCCACCGTCTTCGGCATCAGGCCCGCGGCCCGGCTCTTGCGCACCGCGTCCATTTCCTCGACGAGGCCAGGCTGAGCCCCATCGAGATCCAGGGCGAGCTGGTATTCATCGAGGGCGTCCTTGAAGAGCCCCCGCACGGCCAGGCGGCGGCCCTGCGTGATGTGCGCCTCGGCCGAGCGCCTCCGGGCCCGTTGCAGGGCGAGACGGGCATCGAGCGAATCAGGTTTCTCGGTCACCGCCTTCGAGTACTCGAGGGTCGCGCGATCCCAATCGCCCAGCCGCTCGGCCTTCTCGCCCTGGCGAAAGGCCGCGGAGGTCGCGCAACCCTGGGCGGCGACGAGGAGGGCGCAAAGGGCCAGGAGTGTGGTCCGTCTCATCATGAAATCACCTCAACGCCCTTGGGGACGTCGAATCGGAACTCTGAGTCTTTGAGCCCCACATTCTCCTTGAAACCAGCGAAAACCATGCGGCTGGTTGACCCCTCGGCGTCCTGAATCTCCAGGGCCAGCAGCCGTAACTGCGTATCCACGACCACCGCGATCCGGGTCACATCAGCGTCCTTGTCGTCCCTGGGGACCAGAATCAGCTTCCGCCCAAGAAGATCCTTCTCCTCGCCCACGCATTTGAAATGATCCAGCAGACGGCCCTCCGCCAGGATCCGAGCGGTAGCGCGCTTATCGCCCCGCTGGTTCTGAACCATCACCTGCCGGTCGCGGGGCACGTAGAAGTAGTAGCTGTCTCCATCCGCGACAAAGAGCTTCCTGTCGGGCTTCACATACTCGAAAAGCATCCGCGAGGGCCGCTTCACCTTGACCGTGCCGGACTCGACAATGGCCCGGCCCAGGGCGCCCGAGCGGTAGGTCTGAGTAAACGTCGCGGTGAAGTCCCGGATGGTGCGGCTTCGAGCATCAAAGTCAGCGAGGACCGTCTGGGCGTCGTCTGGGATGGCCGCACTTTGGGCCGGGACGGCTGGTGCCTGGACCGCCAGGGATGCGGCCAGAGCGAGGCTGAGGATCACCTGGGGATGATAGACGAGGGGGTGCTTCAACGCCCGCGTCGGAGGCCTGGCCGCGGATCCGTTCGCCCTTCCGAACCGTGGCCTGAGAAGTGGCGCTAGAAGGTGAAGTTGAACGTCTTCCGCACGATCACGATGTTGTGAAATCCGTAGGGCCCGTCTCCGGTGATCGCGACCTTGTCCCGGAAGCTCCACCGATGACTTTCAAAGTAGATGGACCAGTCGCGCCCAAGCGAAACTCCCGCGCCGAAGTCCTTCACATATCCAATCGGCCGGGCCGACCACGTGTACTGGATCTGCGGAATCGTGCGCCCCATCACGAGTTCGGGCTTCACCAACACGAAGACCTCCCGCACCGGCCCGTTCGCGAACTTTCGACCGAAAAAGATCTGACCGCGCACCGCGTAGCGGGCGAAATTGTCGCCAAAGCCGTTCGTCTCCAGAAGGTCCGGCCGCCGCAGATTCAAGTCCATCTCATTGTGCGGCGTCATGACTCCGGCCTCGGAGTAGCCGCGCACGAAGAAGGCGTTCCGGCGGGGTTCCTCGCCATTCGCCTGGGTCGCACCGAGAAAAAAGAGCCCAAGAAGGGCGACAGCAGGAAGAAATCGCATGGAGGTCCTTTCGTGAGGACCTCATTCTCGTCTGCGAACGGCTGGCCGGGGGAAGGAGCAGCGGCCGCCGGGGGGCGTCGGCCAGGATCAGATGGCTTTCGATGGTCGCAGTTCAGGGTTCGATTGGCGCATGGCGCCTGGAGCCTCGCCCATCAGCTGCTTCACCAGGCTGGATTCACGGGAATAGAAGCCCTGAGTGTGGAATGAATCACGGAACTTGTAGTGCGCATAGTCGAGGTGATGGAGAACCTCGTGAAGCAGGGTTCGCAGGAAGGTCTTGAACGCCACCACCTTCCCGAGCGCGGCCGTCCTCATCCATACCTTGATCTGCGCCTTCCGGCCCGGCGCCACGGTATAGAGGCCGTGCAGTTCACTTCCCTTCCGTCTCGGCCGCTCGGCCAGAACCACCACGCTGACCTCGGGCACCCTCATCAGTTTGGTGATGCCGAGCACGAGGGCGTCCGCCGCCGCGGCGACGGCGCGGTGATCGTCCTTGAGCAGCGCCTCTCTCAAAACGGGCAGGAGCGGCTGCAGCATCTCCGCGTTCGGCAGGGCCACATCCTTAACCCCGTCGCTCGCGAGATACACCTTTTTCGCGGCCGGAGACAGACGGCTGAAATAGGAGAAGGGCATCCGCTACTTGGTGCCGAACAGCCGGTCGCCGGCATCGCCCAGGCCGGGCAGGATGTACCCGTGGTCGTTGAGCTTCTCATCAACCGCGGCGGTGATGATCGGAACATCGGGGTGGGCGGAGGCGAGATTCGCAATCCCCTCCGGACAGGCGAGCAGGCACACCAGCCGCAGAGATCCAGGGTTGCTCCGTTTCAGACGATCCAGGGCGGCGATCGCGGAGTTGCCGGTCGCGAGCATGGGATCGCAGACGATGACGTCGCGGTCTTCGAGCTGCTGGGGAACCTTGTAGTAGTACTCCACTGCCTGCAGCGTCTTGGGGTCGCGGTACAGGCCCACATGCCCGACACGCGCCGAGGGCACAAGCTGGAGCATCCCGTCGACCAGACCCTGGCCCGCACGCATGATGGTGATCAGCACGAGCTTCTTGCCCTCGAGCTTGTGCGCCTTCATGGGCATCAGCGGCGTCTCGATCGTTTCCTCGGTGAGCTTGAGGTCTCGCATCGCCTCGTAACCGAGGAGTAGCGCGATCTCGGCGAGAAGGGCGCGGAACTGGGCGGTGCTCGTCTCCTTGCGCCGCATCAGGGTGAGCTTGTGTTGGATGAGAGGGTGATCGACGACGGTGAGGTTTGGATGCATTCTCGGATTCTCCCCCGGGTTCGGATTCGGGCAACGATACTAAGCGCCTTCCGGACGGGCGAAAACCATTGGAACATCGGCCCGCAGCGTTCCGTCTGTTCATGAGGCGAGGTCACACGGGTCGCCGTACACTTCAGCGAGCTTCACTCGGAGCAGCGCATTCCTGGGGGGCGAGGGGGGGCAAGGCCGCCTTATAGGCGGTGATCGCCTTGAAGCCCGGCGCGTTCACAACGTAGTGAATATACGCCGGATTCTGTGTGTTCGGATACGACCCCGGCTTGACGGTGGTGTACTTGTACAGCCCTCCGCATCCGTTCGTAGGTAGGCGCGCAACCGAGGAGTCCGGCTGTCATTGACCGGCTTCGAATAGATTCCGTCCCTGTCGGTGTGTATCGTGGCCGTCACCGTTTGTGGACCAGGAGGAATTATGCGTCCATGGAAACAAGCCGTTCGCCAGCTGTTTCGCTCGCCAGGATTCGTGGTCGCGACCGGGCTCGCCCTGGCCCTTGGCATCGGGTCGACGACCACGATCTTCAGCATCGTGCGCGCGGTCTTCCTTCGCAGCCTTCCTTACGCCGATCCTGACTCCCTGGTGCAGCTCTC
>JAENWE010000206.1 GCA_016650185.1 Vicinamibacteria bacterium
CCTTAAAGGGCCGCAGTCGCCTTTCCACCAGACGCAAACGTCTCTTGAGTGGTTTTCGCTCGTCGGTTGCCGGTTGCGCCCTCCTCCTCATACTGGGGATTGCTTCGGCGGCGGCTCAGCCGAGTTCTGGCGGGCCCAAGGGTTCGGCGCGGAGCGAGCTCTTCGATCGTGAGGTCAAGGCGGCCCGGAGCTATCTGGAGGGCTGGTTCGGAACGCCGATGGTCATGCCCCCAATCGAGACCGCGGCGGTGGCCCGGTCCGACGCGGGTGACGACCTCCCCGGTCACTATCAGGACGGGGTCGTTCGACTGGGCCAAGAGACGATCCACAACGAGTCGGAGTTACGCCGGGTTCTGAGGCATGAGCTGACTCACGCGGTCATCGACCAGAGGACGCGAGGGAACTGTCCGCATTGGCTTCAGGAGGGCATTGCCCAGTTCCTGGATGGAACGGATGTGGTGGCTACCGACGCCTGGCTCCGCCGGCAGCCGCTGGCTCTCATCCCGCTTTATCGGATCGAGGGGCCGTTTCGCGAGCGCGACGCGCGGTCGCGGGAGCGGGCCTACCGCGAGAGCGCGTCCGCGGTTTCATTCCTGGTTTCCAAGATCGGCCGAACCGGACTTCTCTTCGTGATCTCGAGGCTCGGAGAAGGACGACCTTTTGACCGGGCTCTGCTGGAAGCCGGACTGTCCTACGCCGAGCTTCAGCAGGCTTGGGAAGGGTCGCTTCGGCATCTCGCCCTCACGCGGTAGCGCGAAGGTTCCTGGTTCGTGAATCGTGTCGGTCTAAAACCCAGCCGAGCTATACCACTCGAACGTTCTCTTCAGACCCGACTCAAAATCGACCTGCGGGCGGTACTTCAGCAGTTTCCTGGCCGCGGTGGTATCGGCAAGCGAATGGCGGATGTCACCCACCCGCGCGGGTTCGTGCTTCGCTTCGACCTTGCGCCCCGACAGCTTCAGGAGGGTGGCCAAAAGGTCATTCAGGGTGTGGGCCTTCGCGGTGGCGATGTTCACGGTCTGGCCCTTTAGCCCGGGGGCAGTGAGCGCGAGCAGATTGGCATGAACGACATTTGAGATGAATGTGAAATCCCGGCTCTGCTTGCCGTCGCCGTAGATGACGGGCGTTTCGCGCTTCAGGAGAGCCTTGGAGAACCGGCTGATCACGCCGCTGTAGGGCGAGGAAGGATCCTGACGAGGACCGAAGACGTTGAAGTACCGCATGGTCAGGGTCTGCATGCCGTAGAGCTCGGCGAAGATGCGGACATAAGTCTCGCCCGCGAACTTGGCGGCGCCGTAGGGCGAGAGGGGATGGGCGGGGAGCGCTTCGTGCTTATAGCGTTCCTTGCGATCGCCATAGACCGATGACGAACCCGCGTAAATGAATCGTTCGACGCCCTCGTCACGGGCTGCCACCAGCATCGCCATGGTCGCGGTGGCGTTGGCGTGGTGGGAATTAAAGGGGTGGGCGACGGAGAGAGCGACTGAAGGAACCGCCGCCTCGTGATAGACGACTTCAATGCCCTTCATGGCCCTGGCCGCGGTCTTCAGCTCCCCGCAATCGCCGGCCAGAATCTCGATGTCGTTACGAACCGACCGCAAGTTGTTTCGCTTGCCGGTGGAAAAATTGTCGAGGACCCGGACCTTGTGGCCGCGCTCCAGGAGGGCCTCGACCAGGTGGGACCCGATGAAACCCGCGCCACCGCTTACGAGGATTCGCTTCATAGACATCGTCCACTCATTCTAGCGCGTCGATGAAGGCGATGAAGCCCCCGGGGGCTGAGTACTACGAACCCCATCGAGGCTCGGCGGACCTTTCGCCCGAACCTCGGAGTCCCTATTGCGCCGGGCGCCTGAGCGGAGGCCGAATTCACTTCGGTCGCAGCGAACGGGGGTCTGGGGGGCTAAGCACGTCCGAGGAAACGCGGTCTGCGGCCCCCCAGCTAAAGCCAAGCGGAGGCGGGATTCACTCCCGCCGAAGCGCACGGGGGTCTGGGGGGCTAAGCACTCCCAACGAATCGTAGTCTGCGGCCCCCCAGCTAAAGGAAGATTCGGCGGAGTTGGCCTGTAAGCCGGATTCTGTCCGTCTCACTTTTGAATGGTGAGAGTGGACGATCATCCCTCTAAGGACCGCGATTGCTCGCGGCCTCATGCAACCAACCCGGGGGCCTGAGCGATGGGCCATCGCCTCTTATCGCCCCCCTATTTGGTCTTGCTCCGTGTGGGGTTTTCCCTGTCCCGCGAATGTC
>JAENWE010000207.1 GCA_016650185.1 Vicinamibacteria bacterium
GATGACGTTCAGCAGGGCATCGCCCAGCTCGCCATAGCGGCCGACCAGGCCCACCACCGGAATCTTGGCGGCGCCGAGGGCATCCGAGAACATCGACACCAGGCGCGAACGCATGGTGTCGGCGAACTCATCGAGACGGAAGTTGTGGTCGGTGCCCGCGACCTCCTTGAGGAATATCCTGGGATCCACCACCCGGAAGTCGTAGGTGCCGAAGGCGCGCACCCGGACGATGCCGAAGTCGGCGTCGCGCATCATGATGGGGTTCGCAGTACCCCACTTGTTGCCGGTAAAGAGGCGGGTGTTGACGAAGTAGACATCGGCCTTGAACGGAGACTCGAAGCCGTACTTCCAGCCCTTCAGCCTGGACAGGACGGGAATGTTGTCGGTGACCAGGGTGTGCTTACCAGGGAAGAAGGTGTCGCCATACTGGCCCAGATAGACGAACTGGGCGAGCTGCGACTCGCGCACGATGAGCTGCGCGCCGTTCTTGATCTCTTTGTCTTCGTCCTCAAAGAGCCACGACACGGTGTCGCGCGAATCATCCTGCCACTGGATGATCTCCAGGAGCTGACCCTTGAGGAAGCCCTTCAGATCGACCATTTGAGAATCTCCTTGCCCGGTGAACGTCGCCGGCCGACTTTAGTTCTGAACGAGGTTGTGGCGGAGGGCCTGGATCCGAACCTCGAGCGGAGGATGGGTCGAGAACAGCGCCGCGAACCGACTGGGCGAGCCGGAAATCTTGAAGCTCGCGAGCGCGGGCGCCCGCGGATCCATGACCTGAGGCCCGTCAGCCAGACGCCGCAGAGCAGCCACCATGTTCTCACCGCCGGCCAGAGCGGCGCCGCCCGCATCGGCGCGGAACTCTCGGTGGCGCGAGAAGGATGCGGTCACAAGCGAACCGGCGATGCCGAGGACGATTTCCGCAACGACCCGGACGACGAAGTACATCATCGAAGAGCCCCGCTCATTCCGGGAATTCCCGGCGACCACCGAAGCGATGATCCGGGCGATGAACATCACGAAAGAGTTCATCACGCCCTGGAGCAGCGTCATGGTCACCATGTCGCCGTTGCCGATGTGAGAGATCTCGTGGGCCAGCACGGCCTCAAGCTCATTCCGTTTCATGGCCCGGAGAATCCCGCTCGAAACCGCGACGAGACTCCGATTCCTGGATGGCCCGGTGGCGAACGCATTCACCTCCGGAGAGTTGTAGATGCCGACCTCGGGCGTGTGGAGCTGGGCCTGCTGAGCCAGCTTCTCCACCGTCCGATAAAGCCAGTCGGCATCCGGGTTGCCGGTGTTGCCATCGACGAGCTGGACACCCATGCCGCGCTTCGCCATCCAGCGCGAGATGGCGAGAGAGATGAACGCGCCGCCCATGCCCCAGATGAAGCAGAAAATCGCCATGGGCAACAGGCCATCGCCGGGACGGACCCCGAGCACGCCCAGGATGATGGAAATGGTGGTGACCACCGCAAGGTTGGTCAAAAGGAACAGAAAAATTCGCTTCACGGTTTTGCCCTCAGTTGTCAGGTCCGAACAGGAATCCTAGCGAGCGGAGCCCTCGGGGCGGAAATCTCCGAAGGCCCCAGGGAGGCGGACAGAACGGACCCCATCCGGCAGAGGTCTCCCCTACTCTTGCGGTCTCTCCCTCGAATCTTTTAGGAGCCGTCATGCCTGAACGCACACTCGAGGCCGTCCCTCCCCAACCACCACGCCTTCTGGACCGCGTCCGTGAAGCCAACCGCGTACGGCACTACAGCCCGCGTACCGAGAAGGCCTACATCTTCTGGATCCGCCGCTTCATCGTCTTCCACCGCAAGCGGCACCCCGACACCATGGGCGAGCCCGAGATCGCCGGATTCCTCAAGAGCCTCGCGATGCGCGGCCGCGTTTCCGCGACCACGCAAAACCAGGCCTTCAGCGCGCTGCTGTTCCTGTACCGCTGTGTCCTTGGACGGGAACTCCGCGGGCTTGCGGGCACGCCCCGGGCGAAGATGCCGGAACACCTCCCGGTTGTTCTCTCGCCGGCGGAGGTCGCGGCCATCCTCGGGCACATGACCGGAACCCCGGCGCTCGCGGCAGCCCTGCTTTACGGCTCCGGGCTCCGACTGCTCGAGGCGCTGCAGCTACGTATCAAGGACATCGATTTCGAACGCAAGGAGATCATCGTACGGCGAGGAAAGGGGAAAAAGGACCGCCGAACAATGCTCCCACCCGGGCTCGAACTGGCGCTCCTCAGCCATCTCGTCGACGTCCAAAGTCGCTACGAGCATGAACGCCTGATGGGCGGCGTTTGCGTGGCCCTGCCTCACGGACTCGCACGCAAGTATCCCAACGCCACCAAGGAGTGGGCGTGGCAGTGGGTCTTCCCGGCAACGCGCACCTTTCTCGACACCAACACCGGACTTCGATTTCGCCATCACCTGCACGAGACCGTCCTACAGCGAGCCTTCAAGGAGGCCCTTCGCCGTTCCGGGGTCGCGAAAGCAGCCACCTGCCACACCCTTCGGCATTATGCCGGGTACCGGATTATGCCGGGCGGGACCGCAGATCGGCCGAAGATGGGCGGATCCCTCGCAGCGTGATTCGGCATTATCAGAGGCTGGTGAGGAAGGCCAATAGACGGTCGCCGGGGCGGTAGCGGCCCGCTCGGACGTTCAAGGGGGTGGTCCTGGCGAGCGCTGCCTCTTTCAACTGCAAGTCAGCGTGGAGGTACATCTGCGTGGTCTCAACGGACTCGTGGCCGAGCCAGAGTGCGATCACCGAGCGATCCACACCGTGCTGGAGGAGATCCATCGCGGTCGAGTGGCGAAGCACATGTGGCGAGACGCGCTTCTGTTTCAACGAGGGGCAGCGCAAGCTGGCACTGCCCGCATGTTTCGCAAGGAGGTCCTCGACAGCATCGCGACTGAGATGTCCCCCTCGGATGTTCGGAAAGAGGGGGCTCGTGGGCGGCGCGTTTTGTTCGCGCAGCCAAGCCCGCAGCACCATCACGGTCTCCTTTCGAAGTGGCGTGCAACGTTCTTTGCGTCCCTTGCCCTGGCAACGGATATGCGCCCCAGATCCGAGAGCCACATCCTGACCGCGGAGCCCGACCAGTTCCGAGACTCGCAGCCCTGACTGCACGGCAGTCAGGAGGAGGGCTCGATCGCGACGGCCTATCCAGGTCTCCTGATCGGGGGCGGCCACCAGGGCATCGATCTCGGCGCGATTCAGGAACGAAACCGTTGATTTGTCGTACCTCTTGCTTGGCATGGCCAGGACGCGCTGGATGTGCGCGCTGTGCATGGGCTGGTGGAACGCCGCGTACTTGAAGAACGAGTGAATCGCCGCCAGCCGAACGTTGCGGGTGCGGGCGCTGATGCGGCGCTCTTTCTCCAGGTAGTCGAGAAACGCACCAATAAGGGGGCGTCCAGGTCGTCGAGCGAGAGCGTTGAGGGCGCCTTCTTCAGGCGGAGCGATACGAAGGCCAGGAGCAGGCGGAAAGTGTCGCGGTAGCTCGCGATGGTATGCGGGCTCGCCTGCCGCTGGCGCATCAGACGGTCCGTGAAGAACGCTTCCAGGAGGCCGGGGAAGTTAGTCAACGTCGTCATGAGAGCTTGCCTCCTTGCGGGCGCTCCAGCCGTGCCGATGCCAAGCGCAGAAGCTCCGGCACTGAGGAGAGGTACCAGTAGGTGTCACTCACATGCCCGTGACCCAGGTAAGTGGACAGGACGGGCATTCGGGGATCGACGTCAACCCCCTGCCGATACCAATGGATTACGGTTCGGACGGCGAATGCATGTCGAAAATCGTGCAGGCGGGGTCCATGATGGTCAGTGAGCCCACGCAGCCCCACCCACCGCGACAACTTGTAGAACGTGCGGCTCACACAGGAGTGCTCCAGTCGCGTGCCCCACTCCGAGACGAAGAAGCTCGGCGTCTTCGGCCTTGGGTAGATCCGGTCGCGTCGGCGCGCGTACCGCCGCAGTGCGTCCCGCGTGCTCGGGTGCAGCGGGACGAGGCGTGTCTTGTTGAATTTGGTGCTTCGGATCGTGAGTATCCCTTGCCCGAGATCCACGTCGTTCTGATCGTTCAAGCCAAGGGCTTCCTTGACGCGGAGCCCCGCGACAGCGAGGAGGCCGAGTAACGTCGAGTAGGTCCACGGTCGCAAGCCCGTGGTGGTATGGAGCTTCTTCGTCGCCGCCATCAGATGCCTGATTTCGGCGAGGCTGTAGATGTACGGCATTTTGCGGCGATACCCGCGGGGGAGGAGCCCCAGGGGTGGGACCTCAGTGCAAGGATCCGATGCGCTGTGGTGCTGAGCGAAGAGCCGCA
>JAENWE010000208.1 GCA_016650185.1 Vicinamibacteria bacterium
AAAGATCAGGGGCGCCACGAACCGGGCGTCGCGAAGGGCGCCGAGAAATCGGTTGGCCAGGGCGGCCAGGGCGCCGTTCTCTTCAGCCAGGGCGAAGAGGAGGGTGACGCCAACCAGGGTCAGGAACAGCATGGCCGGAAACCCGGCTGCGATCACCTCGGGCTTCAGCCCGGCCACCAGCGAACCGAGCCCCCAGGCCAAAGCCAGAGCCACCAGACCCACGTTGATCCGCGACGTGCAGGAAAGGCCCACCGCAACCAGAAAGGCGATCAGCGACCAGGACGCGGAACTCATGCGGAGTAGATTAGCCGCCATTTGGGACAGGAGTAATCTCAACAAGGCCCGATGGTCGAACCGGACCTGCTCGTACGGTCGATCGCGTCAATCCAGGCGATAGCGCTCGCGAGAGGGAGACTTGACCGTTGCACCCATCGCTCAACCATCTCGATCATCGACCTTGGCCCATTCCTCAGGCGCCGTGGGCGTGGCGCCAATCGTGGCGCGATCTGCTCTTCGCGCACTGGCCGATGGACGCGAAGTCTCTGAGACCCTTGATTCCAGACGGCCTCGAAATCCAAGAGTTCGACGGAACCTCCTGGATCGGCGTGGTTCCGTTTCGAATGACGGGGGTCATGCGACGCGCCCTTCCGGACCTGCCGTGGATCTCCGCATTCCCCGAGTTGAACGTGCGGACCTACGTCCAGCGGGATGGAAAGCCGGGGGTGTGGTTCCTAAGTCTCGACGCCACGAATCCTCTCGCGGTTTGGGCAGCACGGACGTTCTTTCACCTTCCCTACTTCCGCGCCCGTATGTCGCTGTCTTGGAACAGAGACGGGATCGAGTATCGGTCGAGCCGCCGGGGCGCGGCCTTCGACGGGTGGTACCAGCCTGCTTCCAATCCTTATGCCTCGTCTGCTGGATCCCTCGAGCACTGGCTGACCGAGCGGTACTGCCTGTATGCAAGAGACTCGCGCGGGGGGCTGTGGCGGAACGATGTTCATCACGTTCCCTGGCCGCTCCAGAGGGCCCGTGCGGAGATCCGACTCAACACCATGCTCAATTCCCAGGGGCTCAGCGTCGACGGCCCGCCGGCTCTCCTTCACTTCGCCGAGCGTCTCGATGTAGTGGTCTGGTCGAGCGAACGCGTGGCCTGATCCGTCCGAGGAGTCGCGCCCGAAATGGCCCGGCTCGGCAAGCCATTTCGGTTTGCGGTCAGGGCTGGTTTCCAGGGGGCGCGGCGATGTCGGTCGCGAGGATGATCTCGTTATCTTTGAACGTGGCCCAGGTCTCGCCGTTAGGGCCGATCACGCTGACCGTGTCGAAGCCTCGCTGCGCGGCGAACGCGGCGAAAGAGCGCATGATGGATTTCTGCTCCGCCTGTCCCAATCTGGTCCAACTGGCATCGGCGGTCATAAACAGCCGGTTACGGAAGGCCCGCGCGTCCTCGAAGACCTGCGGCTCCGGCAGTTCCGCGAGCGGCATCACGCGGACCTCGCGGTTGATGGACAAGCGCGGCGCCGAGACGCCCATCAACCCGATGGCCGAAGTGAGAATCACCGCCACCATCACCGCCCAGACCAGGATTCGACGGTGCCTGCGCAGCACGCGCGAGTGAAGACGCGCCGCTTCGGCGGCGCGAGTAGCCCGGGGCAGCAGGAGCGGCCGCTTTCGGACGGGATTTCGCTTCAGGCTCGCCGACAGTCTCAGACGCTCCCAAAGAAGGTGGTCGGAGACGTACAGCAGGGGCTCGAGTTCGCCTTGACCCCCTTGAGACAGTCCAGCGGCCCGACGGAGCGCAGTCTGCAGTCGCAACATCGACTGGGCCACATCCTTGACTCTCGCGCGGTGCTCCGCCGTGGGCGCTCCTTCCTGAGTCTGTCGGAGACAGATGAGATCGTCCGCGGTCAGAATCAGTTCGAAGGCGCGGCGTCTCTCGGTCGCATGGCTCGCCGCGTCGGCGGTCTGGGTGTCGGGCGCGCAGAAAAAAGAGTCAAGATTGAGACGCCACACCTCAGGCGAACGCGGGCGGGTCAGATACCGTGCGATGAGCTCCTCGTTCCCCTCTATCTTGGTCAGTTCGAAGGCTCGCGACGACGGCATCTGCTCGGCCTCTTGAGCCTCGGAATCACCGAACTCTGACTCCGCCGCGTCCTGATCCTCATCCGGGCCCTCCAGGCCCAGCGCTTCTTCCTCCGGCTCCTGGTCAACGGCGTCCTGGACCGCTCGGGCGAGATCAGTTTCTGGCGCCTTCGTCGGCTCGGGCGCCGGTACAGGACCAGATTGGGGACGACGAAACCGTCGTACGAACTCGAGGCCGGAAAGATCCACCTCCCCCGTCCTCAGGTCGGGATGGGTCGGTTGGGACGGGCTCTCCCCATCGGGATGACTCTGGAGTGATGTGGCAGCGGAAGGATCCGAGGGCGCAACATCCGGCCCCGCCGGCAAGGCCTCATCGATCGCTGGGGGCGGCGGAATGACCGCCCGCGGTCGACGGAAGGACAGGTTCATGCCTGAGATATCGATCTCGCTGCTTCGATGATCCGAGCCTGCCTCGGCATCGACGGCATCGGCGGGAGCCACATCCTGTATGGCGTGGGCGACCGGCGGTTTCGGATCGAGCGCGTCGCTGACCGCTCCCGTGGGACCTGCGTCCATCACCCCGGAGCCTTCGACTGCTGCGTCCGGCTCGGCCAGCCGCGGGCGAACCGGTACGGGAAGCGGGGCTCGCTCGACCGCGGCGCCCCCTCGGAGGGGTTGCCCCCCCGCGTCGGTGAGCAACTGGTTGAGAGCATTGAGCACCCGGACGTTGGTCTCGACCACCGCCACACTCAGTCGCGGATCAAGGAGCTTCTCGCCGATTGAGGCTTTGAACGCTCCGAATCGGCGCAGCACGGCGCTCGAGGTGAATCCGGCCGCGTCCTTTTGTGCGCTCGCCTCGTGGCCAAACGATTTGACCGCGAGAGTGATCATTTCGACTTCGCGATCATCCGTCCGTAGCGGCGCCGCTCCCCAGGACGCCTCGAGCGCGGTCACCGCATCCAGGAGGTCTACGGTAGGAGGCAGCCATCGGTCGGGCACCAGAGGCCCGGCCAGCCGGCGAGTCAGGACGTACTCATACTTGCTCTGGGAACTGGTGGTGCAGGGAAGAAGGCGGTAGAAGCGGGCCAGGGCGTCGACCGTCTGATGGCTGAGGTTGGCGTTCTCGCCCGCCCACCGCAACCTGAAGGCCTCAATGACCGCGTCGCGCTCCTCGACCCGGCGGCGGCACGCATCAAGACGCGACCACGTGGCCTCCATCGCGTCAAGGCAAGCCTCCGCGTCACCTGCCTTCAGGGCCCGGCGCCATGTCCTGAAGGCCGCCGCCAGGTCGGCGAAAACATCCGGCCCCTCGCTGGACGAGGGCTCGAGCTCCTGGACGAAGCGGTCCATGCGGGCCAGGGTGAGGCCGGTCCGGAGGCGGAGCCTGAAGCGATCGCTCAGACTTTGCAGCAAACGCCGGTCGAGAGCATGGGTGCTCATGCGGTTACCGGATCTTCACCACGTTGGCGGACTCGTCCACCTGGTAAATAAACCCCTTCTTGACGCCTTGTTCCGTCGCCTGAATGACGAACTGGCCGGTCAGGCTGGCGATACTGGGTCGCAGAGGCACCATCGAATACCGCACCCTGGGCGCGTCCACATAGTTGTTCCCAACCGTCGCACCGAAGGCACGGTTTGAGAAGCTGTTCAGTTCGTTCAGTCGGGCAAAACGAGGTGTGAAGTCTTTCAACGGAGAAGGCTTCAAGGGGATCGGATTCGGATAGAACAATTGCTGGTTGGTGGCCATGGCCCGGAGGGTGCTGACGACGGCCTTCTCCGTCGCGGCCCGACGGGCAACCTGTAACTGGGGAACGGCGATCGCGGCAAGGATGCCGATGATGGCGACAACCACGAGCAACTCGACCAGGGTGAAAGCCCTCTGGCCATGGAAGGTCCGGCGCTTCGCCTTCGAGGCGCCCGAGGCTTCTCTTGACCGAGGTCGAGGGTTCACAACCGCCATGGTTCCAATAATCCGAGAGCCTTCCCCCCGGGGGGGATCCATATTAGTCCTTGGCCGCCAGCGCATCACCAGTTCGATGGTCTGTAGTCCTTGAGAAACTTGCCGTAGGTGTGCTCGCCGGTGATCAGGCCGGAGAAGAACGGATCGCACACCCGGGCCGCGCCATCCACTATATCGAGGGGCGGAGCGAAGTCGAGCTCCTGCTTTTTTCGGTCGGCGTGGATGGCCGGATCTTCATCGGTCACCCAGCCGGTGTCCACCGCGTTCATATGGATTCCGTCGTTCACGTAGTCCCGCGATGCGGTCAGAGTCATCATGTTCAAAGCGGCCTTGGCCATGTTCGTATGCGGGTGTTTGTCGGTCTTCGGCCCGCGCGAGAAAATGCCCTCCATGGCCGAGACGTTCACGATGTGTTTGTCCCGGGTCGGCACGCGCTGCATCAGCGATTTCAGACGCGCGCACAAGATGAAGGGGGCCACTGCGTTCACCAGCTGCACCTCCACCATCTCCGCGGTCGGGACATCGGCCAGGGCCAGGCGCCAGGTGTTCTGATGGCGCAGATCCACCTGCTGGAGATCGGCGTCGAGCTTGCCCTGAGGGAACAGGTCGTCGCGCCGCGCGTCATCGTCGTACGCGTATCTCACCTGCGACAGCTCGGCTGAGGCCACGACACCGATGCCGCTGCGGCTTCCGTGCAAACTCATGAGGCCGGTGCTGAGGACGCCGGTTCCGCCGCCGATGGTCCGCCCCCCATCAAGGGCCGCCTTCAATCCCTCATGGCTCTTCAGGACGCGGTAGATGTCCGGGCCGAAATCCGAGGCCGGACGCGTCTCGGTCGGGAGCAGATCCTCGTAGAAGCCGGGCGGACGCCGGACGGTCTGGCAGGCGTTGTTGACGATGATGTCGAGGCGGGGAAACGAATGGTCGAGGTAGCGGGCGAAGATTTCGACGCTTGGCGGATGGCGCAGATCCAGACCGTGCACGTGAAGCCGATGCATCCATAGGGCGAAATCCGGCTCGCGCGAATACCGCAAGGCCGAGTCCTGGGGAAAACGCGTGGTGGCGATGATCTCAGCCCCGGCGCGCAACATCTTGACCGAGGTTTGGAAACCGATTTTCACCCGCGATCCGGTGACCAGTCCCACCCGTCCTTCAAGCGAAGCGGTCTGGAAGCGCTTGGCGTAGTTGAATTCCGCGCAGTCCTGGCAGAGGGCGTCGTAGAAATGATGGAGGCAGGTGAATTCGACCTTGCAGACGTAGCACGCCCTCGGTTTCTTGAGCTCACGACGGGCCAGGGGTGGCGCAGGGCCGGGCAGGACGGGCGCCGGAGCTACGAACACGGGCGCTTCGCGGGCCGACCGGATCCCGGTCGCGGACCGCGACTCGCGGTCCTTCGCCTCCTCGCCGAGACGCCGGGTGCGCCTCAGGGTCTTGACCAGACGCTTTTCCTGAAACGACTGGGGCCGCGACACGTGTCCGGCCGCGATCAGCAAAGCCTGGCGCATCTCGAGCGGCACGCCCGCGAGGACGCCGCGATCCGCGACGATCGCCTCGAGCAACTCCGTGCATCGACGAACCACATCGAGATCGAGATCACGCGGCATCTCATTTGGCGGTTCGAGGACCGCAGAGACGAGGTGGGTTCGGGTCATCAGTAGAGTATTTTCGCTCGGCCGGGAGCGAATCCCCTACTTGCCGGAGTTCAGGGTTTCACCGGCTTCGGCACGTCGAACATCACCCCCGCGGCCGTGACCTTCCCAAACCGAGCGGTGGCCTTCGGAAGAAGCGCACAACGGTGAGTTGCTCGTTCAGAAAAAGAGACCTGTCCGATCAAGGTCCGGGCGGCAGGTGCTCGAGAAAGTACCGTGCGATGAGCCGGTAGACGTGGGGCGTGGTGCCCGGCCCTTCGGCGATCGCGTGGGTTCGATTGGGATAGACCATGGTATCGAAGGGCTTGCCCAATTCGATGAGGCGGTTTATGAGGCGCTCAGTGCCCTGGTAGTGCACGTTGTCGTCGCCGGATCCATGGACGATCAATAGATTCCCTTTCAGTCCCTCTGCGAAGTTGATTGGCGATCCGATCCGATAACCCTCGACGTTGTCTTGCGGCACGCCCATGTAGCGCTCCTGATAGATCGTGTCGTACAGACGCTGGTCCGGCACCGGCGCCACGGAGACGCCCACCCGGAATATGTCTGGAAAACGGAACATGGCGTTCAAGGTGTTCGACCCGCCGCCGCTCCAGCCCCAGACCCCAACCCGCTCCGCGTCGACATACGAACGCTGCGCTGAAAGCGCGCGCACCGCAGCCGCCTGGTCCTTGGACGAAAGGTCGCCGACCGTGCCATAGACGATCTTGCGCCAGGCGGCGCCCCTGGGCGCGGGCGTGCCGCGATTGTCGAAGCTGACCACGAGGTAGCCGGCCTGGGCCAGAGCGCGATGAAACAACATGCGCCCGCCTCCCCATCGATCGGTGACGGTCTGGCCGGCGGGCTCGCCGTACACGTGCACAATAACCGGATAGCGCTTCGTCGGATCGAAGTCCAAGGGCTTGAGCATCCAGCCATCGAGTGAAACGCCGGAACCGATGTCGACCTTGAAGAACTCGACGGGCGGCGCGAGCAGCGGCGTCACCTTCGCCAGGAGCGCCGAGGTGTCCGTCAAGGATCGCAACGATCGGTGCTCGGGCAGCGCGATCACGTCGGTGGCCGTGGGCGCGTCGAAGCGAGAATAGGTGTGGAACGCCACGCGTCCTCCGGGCGCCAGATCGTACCCATGGGTCCCCGACTGGGCCTCAGGAGTCACCCGCTCCGGAACCCCGGAGCCGTCGAGCTTCGATCGGTAGAGGTATTGCTGCGTGGCGTTTTTCGGCGAGGCAATGGTGTAGAGCCAGCCCGAAGCCTCGTCCACTCCTGCCACGCTGATGATGTCGGCCTCGAATCGGGTCAGGAGCCGCGCCTCTCCACCGTCGCGAGGCACGCGAAAGACCTGCCGCCAGCCGTCGCGCTCGCTGACCCAAAGGAAAGCCTTGCCGGAGTCGACCCATTTCACTTCAGCCACGAGGTCCACCCAGGTTGTCGACTCATCGCGAAAGACGCGGCGCACCTCTCCCGTCTTCGCGTCGCCCATCAGGAAGTCGTTCTGGTTCTGAAGCCGGTTCAGCTGCTGAATCGCTACGGCGGCGTCATCGACCCACTCCATGCGCGCCAGATAGGAATTGCGGGGGTCGCCCGGAGTCTGGAGCCAGCGCGTGGCGCCGCCGCTCTCGCTCACCACGCCAATGCGAACCGCGGAGTTGATGGAGCCGGCCTTCGGATAGGGGATTCGCGTGATCACCGGATAGAGGGTGTCGGTGGTGTTGATCAGCGAAAAGATCCCAACCCCCGAGGAGTCGAACTGCCAATAGGCGACGTTCTTGCCGTCGGGGCTCCAGCGGAAGGCATCCCGCACCCCCAACTCCTCCTCGTAAACCCAATCGGACGTGCCGTTGATCGTGGTCTCCGAACCATCACTGGTGAGCGCGGTAATCCGCCCGTCATCGAGACGCTCGACCTGGATGTTGTTCCCGCGCACGTAGGCCACACGCGTTCCATCGGGCGAGAACTTGGCGAACATGAGCGACGCCTCCGGCGCGTCGCCGCCGAGACGCTGCAGCCTCCCGCCCTGAACCGTGAGCACCCAATAGTCCCCCCGCGTGTGGTTGCGCCACACCTTCCGCGTGTTGGTGAACACCAGCAGCCGGGCGCCATCCAGAGACCATGCGTAGTCGCTGATGTCGAGGGGGGCGCTCCCGCCCGCGGGCACGAGCAGCGAAGCCGGCACCAGAATGCTGCGAGCCCCCGTGGCCGTTTCGTAACGCACGATCTCACGACCGGTCGCAGGCGGCGCTACCGGTTCCACCATCGCATACGCCGCGCCGCCTTGGAGCCAGCGGGCGGGCCCGAAACGCGGCGCGTCAAACTCCTTCTTCTGAAAAATCCGATCAATCTGCTCGTAGAGAGCCTCGGCTCGACCTTCCGGCTGCGCAAGGGCCATGGCCCCGGCTAATAGGATCGCTCCCGCGATTCGCAGCGGACCCTTGGTCAATCGTTTCATGGTCGCTCCATTTCAACCCCTGATCGTCAATCCACGCAGCCGCGAGCGGCCACTTCGAACACCGTCTCGATCCGGTCGCCTCTGACTCCGTAGACGCGATCATGGAGATTCGACACCACGCAGGCGTGGTTCGGCAGCACTCGGACGCGCTCGCCGACCTTGAACACGTCGCCCGGGTCGACGGCCACGATCCCGTGTTCTTCGGAGAGGGCCGAGAGGCGCGAGGTCGAGCCCACAATGAGCCCGTAGCCGTCGGGCTTCGGACGCAGCATGTCGAGGGCCAGGGTCTTGCTCCCGGAGTCAAGCACGGCCCGGTCCGATCCGGACACGCTCACCACCGTGGCCAGGATCGACATGGCGCATTCGTCGAACGAACAGGTTCCAAGTCCGGCCTGCGTTCGATCCAGGTAGACGTAGTTGCCGGGCCTGGCTTCGGTGACGCCTTTGTGGGCAAACCCGAAACGCGAGGTCGGGGTCGACCCGACCGAAACCGTCTCGATGGGCACTCCAGCCTGGCGAAGGCCAAGGGCAGCGGCCACGACGATTTTGGCTTCGTCTTCATTGTCGCGCTCGATGTCTTTTGGATCGGCGCGATGGTAGGCCTGCCCGGCATGAGTGAAGACCGAGGTGAGAGAAAGGCCTTTGAGGGCGGCGACTCGCGAGCCCACCGAGACGGCATCCTTTGGATCCACCCCCACCCGGTGGAAGCCGCTATCCACCTTCAGACTCACTCGCAGGGTCTGGCCGGAACGAACCGCGGCCGCGGCCAGAACTTCGGCGCCTTCGATACTGTCGACGCCCACGCAAAGACGCACGCGGCGCGACAGGGCCATCAGCCGATCTGCCTTCGACGGACTTACGACCGGGTAGGCCACAAAGAGATCTGGAAACCCATGCCGCGCGAAGACTTCGGCTTCCGAGGTCTTGGCGAGAGAGAGGCCTACAGCTCCCGCCCGCATCTGCATCCAGCCAATCTCTGGGACCTTGTGCGTCTTCGCGTGGGGACGCAGGGCCACGCCGGCCTCGCGAGCGCGGGCGGCCATCCGGACGACGTTCGCCTCCAGCCGATCCAGGTCGATCAGAACCGCGGGAGTCTCAAGATCGTGGATGGAGGGCACGGTGTGTTCTCCTGGGCTCGGGCGTGATCGGAACCAGAGGGCGGTTCAGCGCAATTCGGGGGTGGGCGAAACGGTGACGGGGGGCGTCGCGAAACGGACCGTGGCTTTTTGGCCGGTCTCCAGAAGGACCTCCACGGATTCGGCGTCGATCTTGAGGACGCGCGCGCCTTCAAAGAGATCGCCCTCTTTGACCAGCCGATCATTGATAACCGCGATGGGGCGCGAATCGCGCTCACTAATGGCCTGCAGGACCAAAGGGGGACGGGTCACAAGCGCGGACGTCTTCGGCAGGGCCGTCATGGGCGCGGTGGAAGGGACGGCGCGGCCGGGTGGCTTCTCCGATGGGGATACCCTTGGCACATCCGACGTAGTCAAGCGCGTGGCTTCGGAGGGCTCGGCGGCGACGGCCCTGGGCGGCGACTCCAGGGCCGCGGCGGGTGATGGCTCGGCGGTTCGACCCTGCGGTCTCCAAGAAAGCAGCAGGACAACACCGGTGCTCAGGCCCAGAATGAGGGGGAGTAGCGGACTCCGGCGACGGCGGGCCGGACGATACGAAGCGACGGCGACGCCGACGCTTCCGGGGCGCGCGTCTGGTTTCTCCACGCGACGGAGCGCCTCGAGAACCAGACTCAAGGAGAGACTCCCGCACGCTTCGGCGACCCGCCGTCGATGGAATAGAGAGCGGCGAGCAACGCCCCCTCGACCGAACTCGCGTCCTTGAGGCCCACTCGCTCACCCAGCCGCGCGAGAGCGGCGACGACCCCGCGTTCAGGCGCTCCGGGAGCAACGAGCGAGCCGCGTTCCAGCACCTTGCGGGCCCAAGAAAGCCTCGCTCGCTCCGGTTTGGCCAGAACGCCGTCCCGATCGACGAAACAGACGATGGCGGATCCAAGGTAGGCCTCGCTCAATCGCACGTTTTCCATCGCATATTCCCCGGTGGGGTCCGAAACCCGGGTCGTGGTCGCGTCGACGGCTTGAATCGCCGCCTCACACGGACCCGTGGGGGTTTGGAAACGGGCGATGGCCGGCAGCTTCAATCGATGCCACTGCTCGAAGGAGAGGGTGGCAGGCGCGGAGTCGAAACCTGGCGTGCCCAAGAAGCCCTCTATGGCCGCGATGGCCGCCGCTCGCGATTGAGCCAACGCCCCGCATCGAACCGCGACGACCGGCCCGGGACCCCCGGAGGGGAGGTTCTCCGGGGTCATGAGCACCCCTGGTTCAACGGGCATCGCCGTCACCTCTGGAGATCCGGAGGCAATGGGCGATTCGTTCACCGGGGAAGGCGTAGGCATCGTCGCATTGGACGTCGTCGGGCAATAACGAAGGGGAAGAATCAGGAGCAGGCCCACGATGAAAAGCCCGAGCGCCTCCAGTCCGCGTCTCGGATAGGCAGTGGCCGCACGATGGCCCGGAGGCAGGACCTCCGCCGCCGCGGCCTCGACCAGGGGGAGAGTGACGGTTGGGTGACCTCGTCCAAATGCGCCCAGCAAAGCCCGATCGCACAGAATGTTCACCACGCGAGGAACGCCGTCGGACAGCTCAAAAACACGTCGCACGGCCTCGTCGTCGATTTCCTTCCCGGTCCCCTCGGCAACTCTGAGGCGATGCCTCACATAACTGCGGCATTGTGGGAGGGAGAGCGGCTCGAGGTGGGAGCGCGAGGTAATGCGCTGCGACAACTGGCGCAGGGACGGTTGCAAAAGCATGTCCCTAAGCTCGGGCTGGCCCGCCAGAACAATGGTGATCAGCTTCTCACGCTCGGTCTCTAGATTCGAGAGGAGGCGCAGTTGCTCGAGCACGTGCGGTTTCAGATTTTGAGCCTCGTCGATCAGAACCACGACCTTCAGGCGAAGCCTCTTCGCCTCGATAAGCGCCTTGGCCAGCGCATCCACCGCGTCCTTTAGGGTCCCTCCCCCGAATGGCACGCCCAGGTCCTGGAGAATCGCATGGAAGAGTTCGCCGGCCGAGAGCGCTGGATAAAGGATCACCGCGGTCCTGATGTCCGGGCCGACCTGGGCAAGGAAGTGGCGTATCAGCGTGGTCTTCCCCGTCCCGACCTCGCCGGTGAGCAGGAGAAAACCGCTGCCCTCCTGGACACCGAACTCGAGGTTGGCGTAGGCCTCCTGATGTTTCTCGGAGAGGAAGAGATACCGAGAATCCGGGGTCAGATTGAAGGGTTTCTCAGAGAACCCGAAGTGTCTCTCGTACATGGCCTAACTGCGACAGTCTAACGGTGATAAGAAGGCGATTGTGAGAACCGCTCAAGCCGTCTGGATGACCGCCCCGAAGGCCCCCCTCGAGATGCGGGAACACAGGCCCGGACCGATTCCGGCCGGAGGGATGCTGCTCGAGACCCTGGCCAGCGAGATCTGCGGAACGGACGTCCATCTTCACGAAGGACGTCTCGATTCCGTGCCTTGGCCGATTATCCCGGGCCACGTCTCTTGCGGGCGGGTCGTCGAAACCGCCGGATCTGTGCGCGATCCCTTCGGCGATGAAATCCGGCAAGGCGATGTGGTGACTTTCTATGATGTCTTCGGACAATGCGGCTCCTGCTACTCCTGTCTTGTGGCCAAGCAGGAAACCCGGTGCCCGCACCGAAGGGTCTACGGAATCACGACGAGCGCGAACGACGGCCTCCTCGGCGGGTGGGCGACACACATCGAACTGCGACCGGGGGTCCGCGTCCTGAAATTGAAGGCGGGGGTCACGGTCAACGATTTCATGGGGGGCGGATGCGGCCTCCCGACCGGCTTCTCCGCGGTGGAACGAGGAGGCGTCGTCTTTGGCGATACGGTACTGGTGCAGGGCGCGGGGCCGGTGGGCCAGAGCGCCGCCATCTTCGCGAGACTGTGCGGCGCCGGACGGGTCCTGATGATCGGCGGCCCCGGAAATCGGATCGACGCGGCCCTGGCCCGTGCCGTGGATGACGCGATCGACCTCGGCCTCGCGCCTGATCCCTTGGAGCGGAAGAGGTGGTTGCTGGACCAGACCCACCAGCGCGGCGCCGATCTGGTGATCGAGGCGACGGGGAATCCAGAGGCGGTCCGCGAGGCGCTCGAGCTGGTTCGGGATGGAGGGCGGGTGGTGGTGGTCGGCCAGTACACCGACGCCGGCGACATCACGCTCTCACCTCACCGTCACCTCAACCGGAAACACATCACTCTGCTCGGCTCCTGGGGTTATGAGTTCCGTCATCTCTACCTGGCCATGGGCGGCCTTGAGCGATCGCGAGAGCGCTATGACTGGGCGGGCTTCGTCACCCGTGAATATGATCTGGAACACGCATCCGAGGCTCTGGCCGACATGAAACAACAGGCCGTCTTGAAGGCCCTCCTCCGACCCCGCATGGCTTAGGTTCTTGGCCTATCGAAAGGCCGGGGGCGGGGCGGGCGGGACCCTCTTGATCCGGGGCGACGGCTTCGAACCTCCGGAGGAGCCGGCCATTCTCATTGCCGCGTAGCTGAGGCCGCCCAAGACGAAGAAGATGAGCAGACTGAAGGCGATCAGCCTGGTCAGATTGAATCTGAAGAAACTCGAGTTGCATTCGAGACAGCGGTACATCTCTCGCAGTTCCAGGCGATGAATCAGCGGCCCCTCCCCGCCGATCTCTCGCCCCGCGCGCACGGAACTGGATCCGCAAACAGAACACGTGCTGCCGGGGGCCCGCAACCAGGAGCTCTTCGCTCGGGCCTTTGCGGGCCGGTCAAGTTCCAAGGGCCGGAAGGGAAGGTGAAACTCGATGGGGTCGGACTCGGCGCCCAAGACCGATCCGCTCAAAGAAATCGGGAAATACAAACCGCAGGACTCACACTTGACCGGCCGAACCTTGATCAGGGCGGACCAGAAGCCTTCATATTGGCGCCGCGAGTATCGGACGCGCTCACTTCCGCAGCTTGGGCACAAGCCGCTCATGCGCTTCCTTCCCGCCCAAGCATCACGGTACCCCAGCCTCATTGTGCCACCATTCTAGGAGCCGATCCTCCCAAGGTGCGCGGCGCCTTGGGTAATGACCGCGACCGTAGCACCACCAGCCGTCTACCCGAGCGACGCGGATCTTTAGGGCCGGCGGGCAGGCACGACCGGCGAAGCCTCCCTGGAGACGACCTCGTAGAGTGCTGTCGTCTCCGGGCGATCGCGTTGATGGAGGCGCGGTGAAGCGGACGGCGGGGGGAAAGCGACCATGTCCCGCGGCGCGCGCGAGGGCCGTGCCGCCCCGGCACCCCAACTCACGGACTAGCGCAGGCCGGAATCACTCCGGCCGGAGCGCGGGGGTCTGGGGGGCTCAGGCCCCCCAGCTCATAGATGAATTGACAGGGTTGAGCCTGCCGAACTATCGTCCATTCAGACCCTTCGAGCATGAAGCCTCCTTTGCGCTTCTACAAGCTACATAGGGTGCGCGAGAGGAACTTTCATCGGGGCCACCAAACGGAAATGCGAAAAAAACTGCTCCTCGCCGACGACAGCATCACCATCCAAAAAGTCGTTGAGCTCACGTTTCCGTCCGACGAATTCGAGGTGGTCACCGCAGGAAACGGCCGCATCGCCATCGACAAGGCCATGACGTTTCTCCCTGATGTCGTCCTCTGCGACGTCGTCATGCCCCAACTCGATGGATATCAGGTCTGCGAAGCGATTCGCGCTTTGCCCCAATTGAAGAATGTTCCCATTCTGCTCCTGAACGGAGCCTTCGAGCCCTACGATGCCGAAAGAGCAAGAGCGGTGGGTGCTTTGGGCAACGTGTCAAAGCCTTTCGATCCTCCGGCGCTGGTGGCGCGGGTGAAGGATCTACTTTTCGAGCACGCCACGGCGGCCTTCGATCGACCCGACATGGAGGCCCTGGCCGCGCGGGCCGAGGACGAGGCCGAAGAGGCCGCCACGGCGCCCCACCCCTTCGTCTACGATGAGTCGGAGACCCACCCGGTATCGACGGTTGAAGTCCCGCTGGATGTGCGGGAGATCGCGGCGCGCAGTCTCTCGCTCGATGCGCCCGTCTTCGCACCCGAGGCGGAGGTGTCGGCCACTGAACCTGAGGTCCTGAGCGCGGAAGAACAGCCGTCCGGCTTTTCGGAAACGCTCCACGGCGCGCTCAGTGAAGAGATCGCACCGGTCGAAGAACTGGCCGGGGCTGAGCCCCTGGAAGAACCGATTGAGACCATCGAACCGGTGGGACCAGTCGCGGCCACCGGGGAGTTCGAAGCCCCGACGGACCTGGAAAGCGGGGACGCCGAGCCCTTTGAGTTCGATTCGGCTGCCCCCATGGCCGAACCCAGCCTCCCGGGTACCCTTCCACCAAGGGCGGCTTTCGGCAGCCCAGAGCAGGCCGCCGAAGATTTCGCGGGCGAGTCTGACTTCGAGCCAGAGGAATTGGGTGACGTGCAGACTGAAGCCATCGAAGAGCTTGCCGCCGTTCCACCTCCGCAAGAAATCCCCGAAACCTTGGCGATGCCCGAGCCCGAACCGGAACTTGGACTGGAACCCGAGCCGGCCGGCCTGCCCGATGAGCTGAGCGTGCCTGAGCCGATGGCCGCCGCTGATCTCGATCCCGATCCCGCGCCCATGCCCGACGAGCCTGTTCTGCCCGCTCCGGCCCCGTGGGCGGCGGAACCCGCAGCGGCGCCGCCGGAGCCGGAATCCGAGTTCGCGGCCGCACTCCCCGATTTGGTCTCTGCTGGGGCCGCGGCGCCTCCCATGGAGCCCGCGGACGTCGCCGTTCCCATGGATATGGTCCAGCAGATCGCCCAACGCGTCATTTCGCAAGTCTCCGAACGAGTGATTCGCGAAATCGCCTGGGAGGTCATCCCGGCCCTGGCGGAGAAGCTGGTCAAAGCCGAGATCGAGCGGATCAAGGCCCGCGCGGAGTCCGAGCGCGACTAATTCCGTACCTGGCCGGGCTGTTTACCGCCGATCGCCGACTGAGGATCGGGCGTTCCGCCCCATCAACCTTGTGGCGGTTGGCCCTCGCCTCGCCAGGAGTAACTAGCGGGCGCATCGCGCCCAGGAGACGAGTGAGGTTCCATTGAGCCGTTTCAATCCTGAATCCATGCCTTCCCAGTTCGAGTCGAAGGAAGCCGAAGAGAAATGGTCGATGGTTTGGGAAACCGCAGGCACGTATCGCTACTCGGAAGACTCCCCCGCTCCGCGCTACGTCATCGACACCCCTCCCCCCACGGTTTCCGGGTCGCTCCACGTGGGCCACGTCTTCAGTTACACCCAGACCGACGTGATCGCCCGCTATCAGCGCATGCGCGGGCGCAACGTTTTTTATCCCATGGGTTGGGACGACAACGGCCTGCCCACGGAGCGGCGGGTTCAGAACTACTTCCACGTGCGCTGCGAGCCGGGGGCGGAAGCGTTCGACGTTTCGACCCTCGAGCAGGCGGATGAGGCCGCTCGCAAGATGGCGCCCCGAAAACTGCAGCGCGGCGCGTTTATCGATCTGTGCGTCAAGCTGACCGCGGAGGATGAAAAGGCGTTCAAGACTCTCTGGCAGCGCCTCGGCCTTTCCGTGGACTGGTCGCAGGAGTATTCGACGATCAGCGAACACTCGCGAAGAATCGCTCAACTCTCTTTCCTCGACCTGTTCGACAAGAAACACGTCTACACTCTCGAAGCGCCCACGATGTGGGATGTCGACTTCAAGACCGCGGTGGCCCAGGCCGAGGTCGAGGATCGGCCGATGAAGGGCGCGTTCCACAAAATCCGCTTCGCGGTCGAAGGCGGGGGCGACTTCACCATCGCGACCACCAGGCCCGAGTTGCTGCCCGCCTGCGTGGCCGTGGCCGCACACCCCGATGATGAGCGATACCGGGCGCTCATCGGCAAGAACGCGATCACTCCGCTCTTCCGCGCGCCCGTCCCCATCTTCGGCTCTCCTCTGGTGGATCCGACCAAAGGCACGGGCATTCTGATGGTGTGTACGTTCGGCGACGCCACCGATGTCCAGTGGTGGCGCGAAGAGAAGCTCCCGCTGCGTCAGACCATCGGCCGCGACGGCCGGATGGCAATGGTGGAGTTCGGCTCGGCCGAGTTTCCGAGCCAGGACGCGGCGGCCGCGAACGCAGCCTATGCCACTATCGTCGGCAAATCGATGTCCGAGTCCCGGCGGCTGATCGTCGTAGCCCTACGCGATCCGAGCGGTTCGGCGGACAACGATGGCACGGCCCCGCTGGTCTCCGAGCCCGAACCTCTTGAACACTCGGTGAAGTTCTTCGAGAAGGGCGACCGGCCGCTCGAGTTCGTCTCGTCACGCCAGTGGTTCGTGCGCCTCCTCAACCAGCGCGACAAGCTGATCGAGATGGGAGACAAGATCGAGTGGCATCCCGACTTCATGAGGATGCGCTTCAAGAACTGGACCGAGAACCTTCAGATCGACTGGTGCATCTCGCGTCAGCGCTACTTCGGCGTGCCTATTCCGGTCTGGTACAAGGTCTCGGCGGGCGGCCAGACCGACTTCGCGGCGCCAATGGTGCCCGAGGCCTCCCGCCTTCCCGTTGATCCCACCGTGGATACGCCCACCGGCTTTACCGAGGCTCAGCGCGATCATCCAGATGGCTTCACCGCCGACCCCGATGTGTTCGACACCTGGTTTACGTCCTCCCTCTCGCCTCAGATCGCGAGCGGCTGGTCCCTGGACCCCGAGCGTCACAAGAAGCTCTTCCCCATGGACGTACGCCCGCAGAGCCACGAGATCATCCGGACCTGGGCGTTCTACACCATCGCCAAGGCCTGGCTGCACGAAGGCGCCATCCCGTGGAAGCGGGTCGCCATCTCCGGCTGGGTTCTCGATCCGGATCGAAAGAAGATGTCGAAGAGCAAGGGCAACGTGGTGACGCCCATGCATCTGCTGGACCAGTATGGGTCGGACGCGGTGCGCTACTGGTCTCTGGCCGCCCGCCTCGGCGTCGACACCGCGTTCGACGAAAAGGTTCTGAAGGTCGGCCGCCGGCTGGTGGTCAAGGTCTACAACGCCACCCGATACGTGCTCGGTCAGGAGGCGCCGGAAGGACCGATCACCCATCCTCTCGATTTAGGTTTTCTCCACCAGCTACAAGAGTCGATAAGCAAGGCCACCGCACTCCTCGACGCCATGGACTACGCCTCCGCGCTCGACGTCATCGAGCGTTTTTTCTGGGACAGCTTCACCGACTCCTATCTCGAACTCGCCAAGAGCCGGGCGCGCAGCGAGTCGGATCCCAATGGGCGCGCTTCCGCGGTGGCCGCGTTGCGGCAGGGCATGGGTGTTCTTCTACGGTTGCTGGCACCGTACCTGCCCTACGTGACGGAGGAAGCGTGGAGTTGGGACTTCGCCGGCGACGCCGGCGCCTCGATTCACGTGGGTTCCTGGCCGGAGGCGGATGAACTGTCGACCCTGGGCACATCGCGAGAGGACGCGACTGTCTACGAGCTCGCGAAGGGCGCGCTCGGCGCCATCAATCGCGCCAAGACCCAGGCCGGAGGAACCGTCGGCCGGCACGTCGCGTCCCTCACCTTGGCCGCGCCGCAGAGAGTCCTCGACCTCTTCAAGCGAGCGGAGAGCGACATCCTGGCCGCCACCCGCGTTCTGAGCTTGACCACGACGGTCATGGCGGATAACGCCGAGTTCGACCTTGGGTCCGCGGTGACTCAGATCGAGCTTGCCCCGGTTCCAGAAAAGCCCCCTTTCTGATGATGTCTGTGAATCTGGGGCCGGGCGACTACGAGCGGGCGCTGACCGCAATTGGCCTCAACGACATCAATGTCTTCCATCGCCAGACCACCGGCTCGACCAACGATGACGCTCGGGCGAGCATCGGCTCCGGGCCGTCGCTGCTTGACACTCCAGTGGCGATCTTCGTGGCGGAGGCCCAGACCAGGGGTCGGGGCCGCGGATCCAACGCTTGGTCTTCGCCCAAAGGTTCCATCTCCCTGACCATCACCGCACCCGGAGTACACGTGTCGCGGCTCGGCATACTGCCGCTTGGCGTGGGCACCGCCGTGGTCGGGGCCTTGAGGGCGCTGGGTGTGAGCGCCACCGTGAAATGGCCGAACGACGTCCTGATCGAAGGCCGCAAAGTCTGCGGCATCCTCTGCGAATCGAGCCTGCATAGCGGAATCGCTCGTGTCTTCATCGGCATCGGCATTAACGTTGAGGCCGACTCCATCGAGCTGGAAGCGGCGCCCCGAGCCACGGCGCTCAGCGCCCATGGACTGGACGTAAACCGGCCCGCGCTAGTCGCCGACATCACCGGGCGAGTCCTGAGCCTCATCCACGCGGCCGCGCCGGGTCCGAGCGTCATCCTTGACTGGAAGGCGGTTTCCGTTCCCTGGTGGGGCGAGGCGGTCAGGCTGATCGATGGCGGGACCGAGAAGACGGTGACGCTGCTCGACGTGAACCCCGAGGGCCAACTCGTGGTTCGGGATGAAGCCGGCATCGTCCGATCGCTCGTCTCCGGCGAGGTCCGGGAGATTCGAGTCGTGAGCGCGTGACCTTCTCTCAATGCGAAGACCCGGATGTCGCGTACTTCCGCGACATCGAACGAACCTTTGTCGAGCGGCGCGGCGATCCCCTCTTCATTTCGAACGCCGACTGGGTCTTCCTGGCCAGGCTCCGGAAGAAGGGCGTGCCCATGCGGGTGGTGCTGCGCGGAATCACCGACGCCTTCGACGCGCACGCCCACTCGTTCGCGCGCAAGCAGAAGATCCGCTCGCTGAAGTTCTGCGAGAACGAGATCACGGCTGCGGCGGACCGGTACCGGCGCGCCCTCCAGGCAGAGGGCCCGAGCCGACGCGGTCTGGGCGGCGCGCTCGAACAACTCGAGTCGCACTTAGCAGCACTTCGGCCCCCACCCGAGATCGCGGAAGCCTTGGCAGAGGCGCGGCAAAGCCTCCTCGCCCTGGCCCAGGCCCTGGACGCGGATCAGGGCCTCGATGCCGACAAGGCCCTGGTCAGAGTGGAGGATCGACTGGTGGCCGCCGCCTCTTTGGCCCTCGGTCCGACTGAACGAGCCACCCTCGAGCAAACCACCCGCGACGCCACCGCAGCGTATGAGTCGCGAATGCCCGCAAAGGTTTACGAAACCCTGATTGGAGAATCCGTGCGACGAAAGATCCTGCATCGCTTCAGCCTCCCCCGCCTCCTGCTGGCCGGAATCGAATGAGCGGCGAGATTCTTCACGGAAAAGTCCTACGGGCCGTGAATGGCGGCTATGGGCTCCTTCAGATCGACGGCCACACGGTCTTCGCCAGAGGCGCCCTCAAGGGCGAGGAGGTGGCGGTCGCGATCAAGTCGAAACGCAAGGGCGTGATCTTCGGCGACGCGGTCTCAGCGGATACGCCCCATGCTCATCGTCGCGAGGCTCCCTGCGAAGTTGCCGGCCGCTGCGGAGGTTGCCATTATCAGATCGCGGGGCCGGTGGCGCAGGCGGAAGCGAAGAAGGAAGCCCTTGAAGAGCTTCTGGGCCGCGCCCACATCGACCTGGCCGTGTCCGGATGGACAGAGGGACCCGAGTTCGGGTGGCGCTCAAGGGTCGAGCTCCACGGCGCGCGACTCGACGAAGGATTCACTCTCGGCTTTTTCGAGGAGCGCTCGCATCGGGTGGTCCCAGCCGTTTCATGTCTGCAAGTTTCGGTTAGGATGCGGGACCTCATCAACCTCGTGATCGGCGCGCTCAGCGCGGGCGGGGTCAAGGCGGGCTCGGTCGAGATCGCCGAATCGTACGCCGGTTCCGGCCTGGTCCTCGTGGCCTCGGACGCGGCGCTTACGGCGGTCCTGCGGCGGCACTCCCATGAGCTGGGCCTGAGCGGCCTGGCCCTCAAGACCTCGAAGAATGAAGCGGCCACGATCTACGGAGACATCAGCGTCGAAAATATCGTGGGCGGCGTCCCTCTCCGCCACAACGTGATGAGCTTCTTCCAGGCCAATCGATTTCTCACCGAACGATTGCTGGCGGCGGTGTTGACGGCCGCCGAGGCGGAACCAAACGAGCGCGTGGTGGACCTCTTCTGCGGCGTCGGGCTGTTCTCCATCCCGCTCGCCAAAAAGGGGCGCGACATCACCGCCGTCGAATGGAGCCCCGTCGCCTTTGATGACCTCGGTCAGAATGCGAAGGCCAACGGAGTCAAGATCGAGCGTCTGCCCCTGAGCGTCGGCACGGCTCTCGCCACCGGCCTGAAACTCAAGGGCGCCACGACCATCGTCGACCCTCCGCGGCGCGGCCTGGACCCACTGGAGCTCGATGCGATTGCCGCAGCTCGCCCCAACCGTATCATCTACGTCTCCTGCGACCCCGCCACCCTGGTGCGCGATATCCTCCGCTTCGCCACGCTCGGGTACAAAGCCATTTCGCTGCAGGCGTTCGACATGTTTCCCACCACGTTCCACATCGAGACGCTGACGATCCTCGAACGAGGCTAGACCGGTTGAACAACCGGGACATCATCGCGGGCTACTTCTTCCACCGCAACTCACCCACGGAGTCTGGCGGGAGTTCCGCAGCGGCACATGACTGACAACCGAGAGACCGTCCTCTCTCCAGCCGGCCGCGTCGGCCTGGCCCTCCTTCTGATCGTCGGAGGCGGAATAGTGGCCATGGCCTCTGTCGACCTTGGTCCTCTCTCCTCGGCCGAGATCAACGGTCCGCCCTGGCTCGCGGCCGCGGCCGGGGGAGTGATCCTCCTCGCTGGGTTATCCGTCGCGGCCGGGCCACAGCGGCGTCAACACCCGTTCTCCTATGGGATCGCCTTCCTCGTTCTCGCGGGCCTCGCCGCCATCGGCAACTGGATCGCCCTCGGGCCTGGCCTCCGTGGCTGCCGTGTGGAGATACCCGGCCTCACTTCAAGTGACGGGACCTGGATCTCCGGTATCGGATGCCGGGCGGCTTTCGGAATCGGAGCGTTGGCGATGGACGGCATCCTGGTGTGGATGCTGGCCATGGGAATCGGGAAAGCGCTTGGCCCGGGAAACCCTGCCCATTTCGTCCAGAAGTTCGGCGAGGGGGCGCTGCTCATCGGCCTTGCCCCCATTCTGGTTCCCATGGTGCTGTTCCTCATCGTCAAGAGCCTGGCCGCCGTCCTGCGAGACCGCTTCCGGACGGGGAAATGGCCCCGCAACGAGGGGTTCATCGAACGGCTGAAGAAGCGGCGGCGGCCCGATTGACAGAAGAAAGGCGGTCCCGCCTGACCCTCCTGGCGCCGAGCGCCCGCCTTTTCGATCGTCGGTCCCGTAGGCTTGGGTCCCACCGATCAAAAAAGGAGATCCGCAATGACGTTCACCACTCCGGGCCGCATCCTTATGCTGCTGGCCGCAACCACGCTTTCCTTCGGGTGCGCCGAGTCCGCCCTCGCTCAAGTCGCGGCACCGCCTCGACACCCCACGCTCCCGAGCGAGACCCCGGCGAAGTTCGAGCCGGTCACCGCCGGCTTCGACTACGTCCGAAGCGAGGTGATGATCCCGATGCGCGACGCGGTCAAGCTGCACACCGTGATCCTTGTCCCAAAGGGCGTCAAAGACGCGCCGATGTTGCTGACCCGCACTCCCTACGACGCAACCTCGCTCACCAGCCATGCTCAGAGCGGCCACCTCGGTCCGATCCTTCAAGGCTACGACAACGCCACCGATGTGATCGTCGACGGCGGTTACATCCGAGTGGTCCAGGATGTGCGCGGGAAGCACGGTTCGGAGGGCGACTACGTGACGAATCGTCCTCTTCACGGGCCGCAGAATCCCACCCCGGTGGATCACGCCACCGATACCTACGACACCATCGACTGGCTGGTGAAGAACATTCCCGAGACGAACGGCCGGGTCGGCATCCTGGGCATCTCCTACGACGGTTTCCTGCCTCTGATGGCCCTCGTCAATCCTCACCCCGCTCTCAAGGTGGCGGTGCCCATGAATCCGATGGTCGACGGATGGCGCGGCGACGACTGGTTCCACAACGGCGCGTTCCGCCAGGAAATGATGCCCTACATACACGACCAGGTGGCGACGCGAAAGAGCGACCTGACCTGGTGGAGCAACCACTTCGATGACTACGACATGTTCATGCAAGCGGGCTCGGCCGGCGAGCTCGGACGTCTGCACGGCCTTGACCAGATCGGTTTCTGGAAGAAACTCCTCGACCACCCGAGCTACGACGCCTTCTGGCGCGACCAGGCCATGGACACAATCCTCGGCGCGCTCCCGCTGAAGGTGCCGGTCATGCTCGTGCACAGTCTGTGGGATCAGGAGGACATCTACGGTGCTCCCGCGGTCTACAAGCAGATCGAGCCGAAGGACACCACGAACGACAAGGTCTTCCTCGTCATGGGGCCGTGGCATCACGGACAGGAGATCCGGGAGGCCAGCGATCTGGGGGCGGTCCGCTTCGGCAGCGACACCGGCCTTCATTTCCGCCGGGAGATCCTGGGTC
>JAENWE010000209.1 GCA_016650185.1 Vicinamibacteria bacterium
GTGTACTCACTGGCGAGACTCTGCGCGTCCTCGTCGGTTCGCACCGACTTTCGCGCGACCTCGATCCCATCGGTGTCGGTGAGGGTCACAAATCGGATCTCTGGAATCCGGGCGACGATCCGATCGAGGGCGACGTCAAAAACACTCATGACTCTCCTCCCTGGTCCATCCGGCTCGGCTGACGCGCCCACCAAGCCCTCATCAGAAGGCCCTCGGTTCGGCGGCCCGCTGCTGAATGGCCTCACGCTGAACTGCGCTCAGGAAAGCATTCAACGAGGCCATCGACTGTTTCCGGATCTCGGCCTTGCTACGGGCCCTGGGGCCGGGCGGAGACGCCAGGTCGGCCGCAACCGAGACCGACGGCGCCGAAATCAATGAAGTCGGGTCGGGGGCCAGGATGTCGGGAGGATGCGCGGCGGGCGCGGGCCGACTCTGGGCCAGGTCGTCTGAAACCGCGGCAAACCGGGCCTTGGCCTCGGCGTTCTCGGGCTCCTCCTTCATCACCTGGGAGAGAACGGCACTGGCTTCGGCCTTCAGGCCCTGCTGCAGATACAGATCGGCCAGGGTGACACTCGAAAGAGGGAGGGTGCTGGCGCCCACGTCCTCGATGTCCGGAGGAACCTCTACCGAGGCCGACTCGCCTCCTTCGGGCGACGTTGCAAACTTCACCCTCGGTGGAGGCGACTCGAGCGCCATGTCCCCGAAACCGAGAGTCTCGTCCATCTTCAAAGCTTCGGGGGCCTCAGCGTTCGTCGCGTTCACCTGATCGAAATGCTTCTGAAGCTCGGAAGCGGTGAGACTGCCTGGGCTGAAGGTCCCGGAGGCCAGATCCCGGTCGAGGGCCACCGAAACCGAAGGCGCCGGCGACGCCTCAACCTGTGAAGCAACCACTTGGGGAACCGCATGCGGCAACGGCTCAGGGAACGCCGACGGGAAGGGCGCGGCGGGCAGCTCGAAACTGACCGGTGGAGGGGCCGCAGCCGACTCGGTTGGGCGGAAGGCCGCGGCAGGGGCCGACGACATGCTCGCCCTGAGATCCGCGACTTTCTGCCCCAGCGTCTTGTCTGCTGGAGCAAGCCGCAGGGCCTGCTCGAACTGCTGGAGCGCTTGAGCGCCCTCACCGAGATCCTCGAGCGCCTCGCCCAGAAGGCGGCTGGCGAGGATGTTGTCAGGTGCGGCCCGGACTACCTGCTCAAGCTCCGGACGGGCCGCGCCGGGCCGACCCGACTCCAACAGCGCCCGCGCAAGAGTCAGCCGGGCCGAAGGATAGTTGGGATTCCGCTCCAGACCAGCCCGGGCCACCAGGATGGCATCATCGTGCCGCGCTTCCTTGCGGAGTTCCTCAGCCAGTTGCGCAAAGAGCCGAGATCCTGGGTCCTTCTCCAGTTTCTTTCGAAGCTCGGTAATGCGGGGGGTGTCGTCCATAAGGGATGGGCTAGCTAACCGTGGAGCCTGAGACGGCAAAGGCCCGGCGCTGCAGGAAGCCTACAACAGCCGGGCCCGTTTGGGAGATCTGTCTGACTAGGGCACGACCGTGATCGTCCTGGTGCAGGAGGTCTGCCCGCCGGTATTGCTGGTCACAATGTGGGTGATCGTGAAGGTGCCCGGGAATGGATAACCGTTCATCTTCTCGATAATCCCTTCCTCGCCAACCGCGGAGGTACCGTCGCCGAAGTACCACTCATAGCGAACGATGAAGCCTCCGTCCACCGATGAGGTGGAGCTGAACCGAAGCACGCTTCCCGCGGGGGTGAGAGGATTATTCGGGGCGTACACAAATGAACAGGTGGGGGCGATCGCGGTGGTTTGGGGGAATCGTCGCGGTTCCGCCGACTTGATCTGGATTCGTAGCGTGGTAATCGGGGCGCCATTGGCGTCCGTGCCCACCGTGCGCGCGCCCACGATGATGTTGGAATCGGCGGTGAAGTCGCGTCGTTCGGGAGTGGTGTACACGACTTGCGCGATGCCGTTGCCGTTGGTCGCGATGGACGTGGCGCCATAAACCCGGGTGCCGGCGGCGCTGGTGAGGGTTCCTATCTCGGCCGTTCTGCCCAATTCATCCTGGATGGTGAAGGCGACCGGGACTCCAACGACGAACTTGCCGCTCGAGTCTCGCACCACCGCCTGGATCACCGAAGTCTGGATGCCATCGGCCACCACGATGTCCGGAATCGCGAGCATCTGCAAGGAGATGCCCAGCTCTGAGGGGCCGCTTAGACTCTCTGGTTTGCTGACTTTGTCCAGCCCGCAGCCCTGGAGGGTCAAGCCGAAGGCCAGGACGCCAACCGTAATGCTTCTTTTCATAGTGCTGCTCCGCATGGAATTCTCCTTGCCAAACCCTTAGTTCGATATGTCGGCGAAGTCGATCTGGAGAGTGCCCGTCGCCGTGACCGTCTGCCCGGAAATCGTTCGGCCGTGAAGGGTGATGTCAGCGAACATCGTCACGATGAACGCGCCCCCGAGGCTCGTTCCTCCGTTAGTCGAGCGCAGATTCCTTAGGGGCGGCTCCAGCTTCGCCTGGGCGCGCACGGCCTCGATGACCAGGGGATCCGTTCCGCTCAACTTCACGTCGAACGCGGAAGTCACATTCCCGGAGATCGAGAAGGGGACATCCTGTCCCTCAACGCCCCGGCCGTCGGAGCGGCGATATTTGATCTCGTATCGCTCGATTGTGACCGCGCTAGGGATGGAAGGAACGACGGTGATGTTCGGGTTCTTGAACCGGACGCCGATGGCCAGCACGACATTGTCGGCCACCACTGCTCCGCTCGTCAGAACGTCCGAGGTCAGCGGCGAAGGGCTGATGCCGGCGATGATCAGGAGA
>JAENWE010000210.1 GCA_016650185.1 Vicinamibacteria bacterium
GCACCAAGCGCATCCAGGAGAATCTTCCAGCGCATGGTCGAGAGCACCACCACGGTCGCGTAGATCAGCACCGCCACCACGAAGACCGGGTGATCGCCCTCGATGACGTGACGGAAGACGTCCGAGAGGTCGACGCTGCGGAGCAGGTAGACCAGGAGCCCGACCGAGAGGACGAGCTTGACGACAAGCAGAAGGCTGCGGTTCAAGAGGTATCTTGCAGGAAGGGGGGAATTTGGGGAGCGAGAACCGCGTTCTAGATGGCTTTTGAGAGAATGGAACC
The DNA here is from genome assembly GCA_016650185.1 of Vicinamibacteria bacterium. Classification (GTDB taxonomy): domain Bacteria; phylum Acidobacteriota; class Vicinamibacteria; order Fen-336; family JAGNNV01; genus JAGNNV01. Next base: position 281 of record JAENWE010000210.1, read on the forward strand.
GTGATCGTACGACAAGGAGGCGGATCTTCGAAGCTCCGGCGACCCAGGTGAGCGGTCCCGGTTCCATGAAAGACGTCGGCATTCAGGCCGCCCTCAAGGATCCTCGGTCGTCGACCGAGAAGTACCAGGACCTCGTGGTCGGCTCGCGGGATTTCTTAAAGCTTGTTCACTTCGAGCTGGTCACCCTGGTCTGCGCCTATGTGCCGGGGGCATTGGGCCTGCTCCTGCGGAAGTTCCTCTATCCGACTCTGCTCGGATCCTGCGGCCGAGGCGTGGTGTTCGGAGTCGGCGTCTCCCTCCGCCATCCGCACAAGATCCATATCGGCGCGGGCACGGTGATCGATGACCACGTCCTTCTCGACGCCAAGGGCGTCAACAATCAAGGGATTCGCATCGGTGAGAACGGGTTCATCGGCCGCAACTCCATCCTCTCCTGCAAGGACGGCGACATCGTTCTGGGCAGCCACATCAATATCGGCTTCAACTGCGAGGTCTTCTCGTCCTCCCGGGTCGAGGTCTCCGACTACGGCCTCTTCGCTGCCTATACCTACGTGGTCGGCGGCGGGCACGACCATTCGGACGTGGGCGCGGTGATGATTGATCAGCCCCGTCCCTCGAAAGGCGTCATGATCGGACGCAACGTCTGGCTGGGGGCGGGAGCCAAGGTTCTGGATGGCGTCACTCTCGGCGCGAACGTGGTGGTGGGGGCGGGTGCGGTGGTGAATGAATCGCTTCCGGATTCGGTCATTGCCGCCGGCGTGCCCGCGAAGATCATCAAGCGGCGGAACGATCTGTCGCCCGAACGCCAGGCATGAGCCGAATCCTGGTCGTGACCTCGTCCGCGCCCTTCGTGCGGGGCGGGCACATGGTGATCGCGGAAGAGGCGGTGAGGGCGCTCCAGCGGGCGGGCCATGAAGCGGAGATCTTTCAGACCCCGACCAACCGCTTCGGACGGCAGTTCGACGCCTACGAGGCCACGCGCCTGACCGATGTCTCGGAGGGCGCCGACGGGCGTCCCATCGACCAGATCATCACGATGCGGTATCCGGCTTTCGCCCTGCGGCACCCGAAGCACGTCTGCTGGCTCACCCACACGATGCGCGAGTATTACGACCTTTTCGACTCGTTGATGAGCGGGTTCGGGCGCAAGGGCCGGCTCAAGGAGACGATCCGAAGGTACTTCGTTCACCGGCTCGACCGAAAACTTCTGAGCCTTAACGTGACCCGGCTTTTCACCATTTCACAGACCGTGACCAACCGGCTCGACCATTTCCTTCAGGTCCCCTCCTCGGTTCTCCATCCGCCGGCTCCCGCGCGCCCCTACCGGTGCGAGGCCTACGAGCCCTACGTCTTCGCGGTCAGCCGGCTGCACCGTCTGAAGAGGATGGACCTGCTCGTCGAGGCCATCGCTTTGATGAAGGACCCATCGCTCAAGGCGGTGATCGCGGGCGAGGGCGACGAAGAAGCGCGACTGCGCGCGCTCATTCGCGAGAAGGGTCTCACCGGCCGGGTGGACCTCGTCGGCCCCCTCTCAGAGGAGGCGAAGCTCGATCACTACGCACGATGTCGCGCGGTCTACTTCGCCCCGCAGAACGAGGACTATGGTTTCGTGACCCTCGAGGCGATGTCTAGCGGCAAGCCGGTGCTGACCGCTACCGACTCAGGGGGCCCAACCGAACAAGTTGAGAGCGACTCGACGGGCTGGATCCTGAAGCCGGAGCCCGGCGCCTTTGCCGAGGTTCTTGACCGTCTCTCTGGGGATACGAAGGTCGCGGAACGGATGGGCGCCAATGGCCTTGCCTACGCCGCCCGCCACACCTGGGATCAGGTGGTCTCGCACCTGATCCTCTGAGCAGGGCTCATGATCCTCGACCCCGCGGAGTTCCGGTCCTCTTGAACTTGTCGGCGCTCCTCTGGGAACGAATCTGGCGCCCGCTTGCCCCAGCAGTGCGTGGTGAAAGTCGAACGCGAACGAAAGCGAGAGATTTTTCGTCAGATCAAGGCGCCGAACCGCAGCAATACCCTGGAGTATTTCAAGGTCTGGCAACGCAGAGCTCTGCGGAAAAGATCCGCTTTCGGCGCGGAGGGACTTTCACCACGGGCTGCCAGGTGATCCCGCTGTTCTCCGAGTTCGAGATCAAACCTTCGGGCCGAGAAAGCCCACGGGAATGCCGTTGTCGCGGCACGCCTTGGTTGCGTTGGAGCTGAGGGCGAGGAGGGTCAGCACGTTGGCGCATGGGATGAACATCGCCAGCGCCCACAGCCAGGGCGCGCCGGACCCCAGGGCCTGCGCGGTGCGGAACCCGTAGTAAACGAGCGCGGCCAGAGTAGTCAGGACGCCGGCAAGTATCAGCAGGGACAGGAGAGCGGTTCCAAGCCCCGACTCGGGCGTACGGTTCCCGGAAGAGACCATGCTCAGCACGAGTTGAACGCCAAACCAGACCACCAGGCGCCGGTACGCATGCGCGAGTCCGGGTACGTCGATAGGTGTGGCCAAGCTGTTTCTCCCTGTGATGCGGACACGATCCTGCCGAACGCGGAAAGTCGACGTTGCAGTATTCTGCGCTCGATGGCGGCGGATGCGGTGGCTTCGTCCGTCCACTGAGGCAGCGGCATTGAAGCGATGATAAGACTATTCAATCCCTTCGGGGCCCACGAGACGCTCAAGGCTCAGGGGAAACCCATCAGGGCGGCCTTGGGGCTCGGCCTGGGGCTGCTTCTCGGCGCGCGCCCGCGCGCCCAGGCCCAGGAGCCGATTAAGGACAACAGCTTTTTCCTAGAAGAGGCCTACAACCAGGATAGAGGGGTTGTTCAACACATCAATGCGTTCTCCCGGGCCTCCGGCGGTGGCGGTTGGATCTACATCTTTACCCAGGAATGGCCCGTCCCCGGCCAGCGTCATCAGGCGAGCTTCACATTGCCCGTACAGCGCATCGAGGCCTCGCCACAAAGCCGGACCGGCGTGGGCGATCTGGCGCTCAACTACCGCTATCAGGCCGTGGGGATGACGGGTGGCCCCGTGGCGGTATCACCTCGTCTCACCCTGCTGGCTCCGACCGGGAAGTACGAGCGCAGCCTTGGAGCGGGAGGCCTCGGCCTGCAGGCGAGCCTGCCGGTGAGTTGGGAGTTGAACTCTCGCGTCGTGACCCACTGGAACGTGGGTCTGACCCACACCTTCTCGGCCCGCAACGAGGATGGGGACAAGGCGGACACCAACAGTTACGCTCTCGGGCAGAGCGTGGTGTGGCTCGCCGTCCCACGCGTGAACTTCATGCTTGAGACGGTGTGGAGCCGGTCGCAGTCCGTAGCGGGCCGGGGGGCGGTCGAGGCCGGCGACAGTCTCTACATCAGTCCCGGCATTCGCTGGTCCTATGACTTCAAGAGTGGTCTCCAGATCGTGCCGGGCCTGGCCTTTCCGATCGGGGTTGGGCCGAGCCGCGGCGAGCATTCGGTCTTCCTCTACCTGAGCTTCGAGCATCCCTTTCGCCACAATCGCTGACGTCCCGGTCTAGCCCGGTGACCTGGCGGGTGCTCGAGTTGCGGCGAGCCGGTAAACTGCCAGTCTGCCCAGGAGACAGCGATGGCCAAAACCGAAACCGAAGTGAGCGCGAAGACCGTCGATGATGGTCGGGAGTTGAAGTCCTTCACCACCATTTCGGGCCGCGCCATCGAGCCTCTCTACCGGCCGGAGGACACGAAAGGGACCGAGTACGATCGCGACCTCGGGGACCCGGGGAGCTACCCTTTCACGCGCGGAGTGCACAAGACCGCCTACCGCGGCAAGACCTGGACCATGCGCCAGTTCGCGGGTTTCGGCTCCGCGGCGCAGACGAATGAGCGTTTCAAATATTTGCTCGCCCATGGTTCGATGGGTCTGTCGGTCGCGTTCGATCTGCCCACCCTGATGGGTCGCGATCCCGATCACGAACTGTCCCTGGGCGAAGTCGGCAAGTGCGGCGTGGCGGTGACGTCCCTGGAGGACATGGAGACGCTCTTCGACGGAATCCCCCTGGGCGATGTCACCACCTCCATGACCATCAATTCGCCCGCGGCCATGCTGGTGGCCTTCTACCTCCTGGTGGGCGAGAAGCAGGGCGTCCCCGCCGAGAAGCTCGCAGGCACGGTCCAGGCCGACATCCTGAAGGAGTTCATCGCTCAGAAGGAGTACATCTTTCCGCCCAAAGCCAGCATGCGGATCATCGTGGACATGATCGAGTTCTGCACCGAGAAGATGCCTAAGTGGAACACCATTTCGATCTCCGGCTATCACATCCGCGAGGCGGGTTCGACGGCGGCGCAGGAGTTGGCCTTCACCCTCCGCGACGGCATCGAGTATGTCCAGTGGTGCGTCGATCGCGGCATGGATGTGGACTCTTTCGCGCCCAGGCTTTCCTTCTTCTTCAACTCCCATTCCGACTTCTTCGAGGAGATCGCGAAATTCCGCGCGGCGCGAAGGATCTGGGCGCGCACCATGCGCGAGCGCTTCAAGGCCAAGAACCCGCGATCGTGGATGTGCCGGTTTCACACCCAGACCGCGGGAGTCTCCCTGACCGCGCAGCAGCCCGTGAACAACGTCGCGCGCACCGCGCTTCAGGCCCTTGCCGCGGTCTTGGGCGGAACGCAGTCGCTCCACACCAACTCGATGGATGAGGCCCTCGCCCTTCCCACCGAGGAGGCGGTGACCATCGCCCTCCGCACCCAGCAGATCATCGCGGAGGAGACGGGCGTCGCCCACACCGCCGATCCGCTTGGAGGTTCGTATTTCGTGGAGAAGCTCACGAACGATATCGAAGCCGAGGCCATGGAGTACATCCGGAAGATCGACGCCATGGGCGGCATGGTGGCCGCGGTCGAGAAAGGCTTCCCCCAGCGCGAGATCGGCGAGGCCTCCTACCGGTTCCAGCAGTCGATGGAGAGCGGGGACAAGATCGTGGTCGGAGTGAACGGGTACACCATGGAGGAGAAACCGTTCGACATCCTCTACATTGATGAGACCACCGCTCGCGAACAAACCGCGCGCGTCACCGCTATGAAGAATCGACGGGACAAAGCCCGAGTGGAGCGGGCGCTCGAAGGTCTCAAGTCCGGCGCCAAGGGCACGGCGAACCTGATGCCTTTGATCGTTGAGGCCAGCCGGGCCTACGCGACCATTGGAGAAATGTGCGACGCCCTGCGGGAAGTCTTTGGAGAGTACGAGGAGACGCCCGTCTACTGATGATCAAGAAACTGCGGGCCGGATTGGACCGCCTTCCTGACCTCGTTGCCTCGCCCAGAGTCCGGGAATCCTCGCTGCAGGTCCTTCCCTTCTGGGTCGCGGGCGCCCTGACCGGTCTGGTCGCCGTCGGCTACGCCAAGGCCTTCGTCATCCTCGAGCAGCATTTCAACACGGTGAGTCTGGAGTCTCCCTGGATGTTGTTCGTTATCCCGCCTCTGGCCTTCCTGGGGTCCTGGGCCCTCGTGGTGATGTTTTCGCCGGAGGCTTCGGGCAGCGGCATTCCTCAACTGATGGCCGCCACCACCCCCAGCGTGGACGCGCCCATCGTGCACCGCCTGCTGAGCATTCGGGCGGCCATCGTCAAAGTCCTGAGCTCCTGCCTCGCAGTCGCGGGCGGTGGAGCCATCGGCCGCGAAGGACCGACGCTTCAGATCTCCGGCGCGATTTTCAGGGCGGTTCAGGTGCGATTGCCCGCCTTCTGGCCTCGAGTGCCGATGTCGTCGATGGTCCTTGCCGGGGGAGCCGCCGGTCTCGCCGCCGCCTTCAACACGCCCCTTGGTGGGATCGTCTACGTCATCGAGGAGCTGTCGCGGACTCACATCGGAGCTTTCCGATCCGGAGTGCTGCATGCGGTGTTGGTGGCCGGCATCGTGTCCCAGGTCGTCCTCGGGCCCTATCTGTACCTAGGCTTCCCGCGCCTGGGGGTCTGGACGAACCAGGAGCTCCCGTGGTGCGCTCTCATGGGCGCCCTCGCTGGTCTGGTGGGGTCGCTATGGTCCCGAGGTCTCTTCTCGGTCGTGCGTTTTCGAGCCAGGCTCAGTACGATCCGTCAGGAGGCCGGTTTTGCGCTCGCCTGCGGTGCGGTCCTGTCGATACTGGTGGTGCTCGCGGGACGGGGAACGATGGGATCCGGGCGCGGCGTTATCGAGGATCTTCTGTTCCAGACCACTGAGCCCGCGGGCGCCGGTCTGGTGATCGGTCGTCTGGCCGGATCGTTCGTGTCCTTCGCCGCCGGCGGCGCGGGAGGAGTTTTCGCGCCCGCCCTCGCTTCCGGCGCGGCTCTCGCCTCGGCGTTGGCGCCCGCGTTTTCGACGGTGGAGCCGCGTCTGCTCATTGTTCTGGGCATGGTGGGGTTCTTGACCGGGGTCACCCGCACGCCCTTCACGTCTTTCGTCCTCGTTCTGGAGATGACCGACCGTCACTCGGCGCTCTTCCCCATGATGATCGCGGCCATGAGTGCTTACGCGACGAGCCACCTGGTGGATCATGAGTCCTTCTACGAACGCGTCCGCGCCACGATTCTGGCCGCGGAATCGCCCGCGCCGAAGGGACACGAGGAGGCCAGGCAGCGACTCAAGGCGACCGCCTGAATCCTCGGCGCCGCAGGGATCAAAGGCGAGATGGATATGGCGCTGCGCTCCCGCGGGTTCGAGCCATCCGTTGGGCGCCCCTGGAGAGGGACAACTAGACATTTCAAGAGGAATGGCATAGAACACCAGCCGAGAGAAGGCCTGAAGAAGATGTGCACCGACCGCGAGGCGCCCGCGCAAGCCCTCTGAACTCGGCCAGGAAGCCCCCACCAGACAACCAAAAAACGCAGGCAGGCACGCGCCATCGAAGCGTAAGTTCGCCGCTGACGAAAAGGACCCCCCCCACATGAACAATTTCAGCATAGGTTCGAGGATCAATGCGCTGGCCGTGATGCTTCTGCTTCTTCTCTCGGTGGTGGGCGGAGTGGGGTACTCCGCCGTGTCCAAGCTGATAACCACCTTCGACGAGTTCGCCCAGCGCGACTCCCAGGCTGCGGTCGACCTGATGAAGGCCGAGCGGGACTTCGTCGACCTGCGCCGGAACGTCTTTGTCTACTCGGTCGACCCTGCGGACCGGACCGCGGAGCGCGTCGCCGAGTTGAACAGGGAAGTGGCGAGGGATGTCGCCGAGGTCGCCGCGCTGACCACGGTGCAGGAGACGAAGGTTGCTTTGACCGAACTCTCCGCCGAATTGAAGGAGTACGCCAAGGATGTCGATGAGCTGCTCGCCCTCGGCCGTGGGACCGGCGGGAAGGGGGATGCGAGGCTGGATTCGATGCTGCGGCAGAAGCTCGATCCGCTGGCCCTCACTCTCGGCCAGACCTTCGGGAAGATCTCCGCCCAGGAACTGGTGCGCGTCGAGGCGGTTGAGAAAGCGGCGCGCGAGAAGGCCGTATTCGCCGAGCGGGAGTTGATCGCCATTATTGTCGTTTCCGCGGTGCTCGGCCTTTTTGTTGCCTTTGTCATCGGCCGCGGGATCGTGCGGCCGGTGCAGGGCATGACCAAGGCCATGACCCGAATCGCGGGCGGAGACGGAACGGTGGAGGTGCCCGGCCTCGGCGGGCGGGACGAAATCGCGGCCATGGCGAGCGCGGTGAACATCTTCAAGCAAAACGCAGACAAGATCTACGCCATGACCAAGGCCGAGGCGGTCACGAAGGAGATCGGCGACCTGATCGCGCGCGCCGCCTCGGGGGATTACACCCAGCGGGTGCGCCTCGATGACAAGAGCGGTTTCCTCCGCGACATCGGAGATCAGGTCAACCATCTTCTCGAGAGTGCCAGCCAGGCTTTCAAGGATTTCGGCCAGAAAGCCCGCCAGACCGCGGTCTCCGTGGGCGAAGCCAGCACGGCGGTCAGCCAGGTCTCGGACGGGGCCCGCTCGCAGATGTCGTCCCTCGCTCAGGTGGCCTCGGCCCTCACCGATTCGGCGAAGGCCATCCGCATCGTTTCGGACAGCACCAAGAACGCCTCCGACAAGGCTATCGCCGCTTCTCAATTCGTCAAGCGGGGACAGACCGCGGTCGATCAGCTGATACCGATCGTCGAAGCCATCGCCCAGAACAGCCGCAAGATCGACCAGATCACCCAGGTCATCGGGCAGATCGCAAATCGCACTCACATCCTGTCCCTGAACGCGGCCATCGAGGCGGCGCGCGCCGGGGAGCACGGCAAGGGATTCGTGGTGGTGGCGCAGGAGGTCGGCAAGCTGGCGGAGAGCGCCGGGCAAAACGCCAAGCAGATTGCGGACATCGTGGAACGCGCCTCCTCGGACGCGCAGGAGGGGAAGACCGCGACGGTGTCGGTGCGGGACGTGA
>JAENWE010000211.1 GCA_016650185.1 Vicinamibacteria bacterium
CATTCGGATGTGGTGGTCTGCGACCGCGCCGCTCTCGACAACTATGCGTACTTCTTCCTGGCCTGCGGGCGCGATCTCGCGGTTGAGAAGTTCGTCGAGATGTGGATGAAGACCTACGATGTCCTGATCCGCGTTCCTGTGGTCGAAGAAGCCCAGGCCGACGGCTTTCGCGACACCGACGTGGTGTTCGTCCGCGAAGTGGACAAGAAGGTCTCGGCGCTTCTGGCCGTGGGCAGGATGCCGTACCTCGATCTCGAGCGCGGTCCCCGGAACCAATGGTCGGCCATGGCGCTCCAAGGCGTGCTTGAACATCCAGCCCTTCGACAAGGCAGGCTCTAGCCCGGGATGACGAACCACGACAGACCGCAGGGTGCGCGCGCGCTCTGGAACGAGACCGCCACCTTCATCGCCCTCACTGCCGCGGTGGGGATGATCGCGCTGGTCATGATCGGCCTCGGTCGCGCGTCGGGACTGGAAGGGGTGTCATTCATCACCGGGGCGGTATGCGTCTGGCTGACCGTGAAAGAGAACATCTGGAACTTCCCGATTGGCCTGCTCAACACTGCGACCTTCAGCGTGGTTTTCTTCGAGGCCCGGCTCTTCGGCGATGCCGGCCTGCAGATTGTCTACTTCGTCCTCGGTCTCGTCGGCTGGTACCTCTGGCTGTACGGCGGCGAAAAACGGACGCGCTTGCGCGTCGCGCAGGCGAGTGGGGTGGAGCGGGCGGCAGTCGCCCTCGCGGTGGCGGCGAGCACGTTCTTTCTCTGGAGAACGCTGCGCTTCCTGGGCGGTTCGGCGTCCTTCTGGGACGCGCTCACCACCTCCTTGAGCCTGGGAGCTCAGTGGTTGTTGAATCGCAAGCGGATCGAGAGCTGGCAACTCTGGATCGTGGTCGACGCGATCTACGTGCCCCTTTACGTCTCGCGCGGCCTTTACCTCACCGCGATTCTCTACGCGGTTTTCCTGATCATGGCCTTCTTCGGCCTGGCCCACTGGCAGGAGAGCTTTCGTCGAGCGCTCCGCGGCCAGGCGGCCGCGACCGGCGCCTTGGCGGAGTCATGACCCTTGGCTTCGTGGTCGGAAAGTTCTATCCGCCCCACCGGGGCCACAAGCTTTTGATCGACCAGGCCCGCGCGCAGGTCGACCAGTTGATCGTGATGCTGGCTCATCACCCCGCCCAGACCATTCCGGGAGAGGTGCGTCGGGCCTGGCTCGAGGAGATTCATCCCGACTGTCGGATCCATCTTGTGCCGGACGAGCTGGAGGACGACAGCAGCCAGTGGGCGGAATTCACCGTTCGCCATCTCGGCCGCGCGCCTGACGTGGTGTTCAGCAGCGAGGACTACGGCCCGGTGTTCGCGGGTCTCATGGGATCGAGACACGTGATGGTCGATCGCGCGCGCCTCGCCATGCCGGTGTCCGCCACCCAAGTTCGAAGGTGGCCGCTCCGCTATCTCGACTTTCTGGAACCGTGCGTGCGGGCCTGGTTCATAAAACGCGTGGTCCTGATCGGCGCCGAATCGACCGGCAAGACCACTCTGGCCCAACGCCTCGCTGAATACTTCAAGACCGAGTGGGTGCCCGAATTCGGCCGGGAGCACTGGGAGCGCAAGCTCGCTGCAAGAGGCGTTCAGGATCCGCCGCCCCAATGGACGAAGGACGAATTCCTCGAGATCGCGGCCGAGCAGCAATCTCGAGAAAACGCGGCGGCGCGTCGCGCGAATCGCGTTCTATTCTGCGACACCAACGCGTTCGCCACCGGAACGTGGCACGAGCGCTATCAAAGAGACCGCGATCCCCGCGTCGACGCCATCGGGGCGTGCGACCGGGTGGACCTGTATCTGCAAACCGGGCCGGACGTGCCGTTCGTCCAGGACGGATTCCGCGATGGCGAACTCATTCGAAACTGGATGGATCGGCGCTTCGCCGAGCAGCTGGCGGTGGGAACGGCTCCGGTGGCCCGGCTTGATGGTCCATACGAAACCCGCTTCGAGCGGGCACTAGGGGCCGTCTCGCGCCTGCTGGAGGAAGCCGGCGCATGAAGGTTGTCCGTCGCATTGGCGCACGGGCTGCTAGCCGATCGGGATTCGATCTTTGTTGGCTTTTGCCCACTCTGCGAACGTCTGGAGCTTTGGGTTGAGGGTTCGGGACAGGGCCAGGTCTCGGGGCGCGCAGAACTCGGTCTCGAAGTCACGCTTGTACTGGAACATGTTGCCGAGGTCGTCGGCGCCCGGGAAGCCGAACGTCCGATACACCTCAGGAGGCACGTAGGTGTACACGACTTCCTGGCCCAGGGCGTCGCTCAGGTCCTTGGCCATCTGCGCCCCGGTCGGATGCTCGCCCGCTATTCCCACCGTGCGGCCCAGGTACGTGTCCCCGGCCTTGAAGATCCCGTAGGCGCAAGCCCCGATGTCTGCGGCCGCGATCCCCGGGAGCTTCTTGTCGGCCATGGGGAGGATGAAGGCCAGCTTCCCGTCCTCGCCCTTCTTTGGACCCATCCCGAAGTGGATCAGGTTGTCCCAGTAGAAGGAGGTCAGCAGGAACGTGGTGGGCACGGAAGCGTCGGTGAAGAAATGGTTGGACGCGCCCTTGCCGTCGAAATGGGGGACCTTGAACCGGTCGTGAAGGGTCGGCATCCTGTTGTCCTCGAGCGGAACCAGAATGCGCGTGTCCTCCAGGGTCGACCAGATGACGTGCTTCAGGTCCGCGCCCTTGGCGGCCTTTGCCATCGATTCGACTTCGGCCATTTCCTTGTCG
>JAENWE010000212.1 GCA_016650185.1 Vicinamibacteria bacterium
TCGGCGGTGTTCGCGCCCCTGCCGAATCTCGGCCTTATCGTGGTCGACGAAGAACACGACTCGGCGTACAAGCAAGAAGATGCGCCCCGATACAACGGCCGCGATGTCGCGGTCTATCGTGCCCGGCTCGAGAAGGCGGTGGTCCTGCTCGGTTCGGCGACTCCCTCAATGGAGTCGCGCCAAAACGCCATCAAGGGGCGATATGAATGGCTGCGTCTGCGGAACCGGGTCGGCCCCATGGGCCTGGCCCGCGTTCACATCATCGACCGCAAGAAGCAGAAGGTTCCGACCGCCATCCTGACACCTCCCCTTATCGAAGCGATGGCCGAGCGTCTGAACCGGAAGGAGCAGACCGTCCTGCTCCTGAACCGTCGCGGCTATGCGACGAGCCTTGTCTGTCGCGAGTGCGGGGCGGCGGCCCAGTGTCCGCACTGCTCGGTCGCTTTCGTCCTCCACCGACGCGGCGAACAGGCGCAGTGCCATTACTGCGGCCTGATGAAGGCCACGCCGACCCGCTGCTCGGCCTGTCGCGGCGATTATCTGCGGCTTCAGGGCTATGGAACCCAGCGGGTGGCCGAGGTTCTGGCCGCAACCTTCAAGGACGCGAAGATCGATCGGATCGACCGGGATATCGCGGCCCGTCGTGGCGCGGTCGAGGCGGTCCTTCACACCTTCGAGAAGCACGAGACCGACATCCTGGTCGGCACGCAGATGATCGCCAAGGGCCACGACTTCCCGAAAGTGACCCTGGTCGGCGTCATCGATGCGGACGTGGGTCTCGGGCTTCCCGACTTCAGATCGGCGGAGCGAACGTTCGCGTTACTGACCCAGGTGGCGGGCCGGGCCGGGCGGGCCGATCTCCCGGGTGAGGTGTTGCTGCAGACCCATAATCCGAAGCACTACGCCATCGAGTTCGCTCAGAACCAGGACTACGACGCGTTCTTCGATCGCGAGATGGAGTTTCGGAGAACCATGGGGTATCCGCCCCAGGAGGCGATGGTCAACCTCCTGTTTCGCGGCCCGGTGGAGGACGAGGTTGCGAAGAACGCGCGCACTATTGCCCGACGCCTGAAAGCGAAGCTAGGGACCGGTGTTCTCGGGCCATCGCCATCGCCCCTCTCAAAGGTGCGTGACGAATTTCGCTATCAGGTAGTGGTGAGGGGGAAGCGTGGGGTGATTCGGGAAACGGTCCGCCAGGCTCTCATCGCTGAGTTTGGCTCGATGAGATTCCCGGGCGTCGCCGTCGATGTGGATCCGCTCTCTCTGATGTAGCGCCGAGCCCTACCGCGAAGGAAAGGGTGATCCGTGAAGGACAGGGCTCCCATGCGCCCTGGGCCTTGTTGCCCTTCTTACTCGTTCACAGTCTCGGTCGGTGCGCCGGGCGTCGCGGCGGGCGTCTCCGACGCAGGAGTCGGCATTTCCGACGCGGTCGGAACCGGAGTCGGAGTCGCGATGATCGCCTTCGCCCGCTCGGTCGCGGCGATCAAGACCTCCGCGGATTCGATCTCCTTCCCGGGCTTGAACCGGATGCTTCTGCCCGGAGGAATGGGGACCTCCTGACCCGTCCGCGGGTTTCGCCCGATGCCGCGCTTGCGGGGGCGAACGATGAACACCCCAAACCCGCGAATCTCAATACGTTGCGATTTGAGCAGCGCTTCTTTGAACGATTCAATGACCGCCTCGGTCGCCATCTCGGCGCGAACGCGGGTGAGATCGGCCGCTAGTGCAACCTGATCAATGAGATCGGCCTTGATAAGGCTCATCGGTCTTCCTTCCACTAATCGGGGAGTTCGGAGTCTCGAAAGGCCGCCCGTACGATCGGGAGGGCGGGGTCGAGGCAGCTTTCCCAATTAGGATAGACCATGTGAAGCCCGAATCCACAACCGAAACCGACGCCTTGCCCCTCGTAGCGGTGGTGGGTCGGCCAAACGTTGGTAAGTCCACTCTTTTCAATCGCCTCACGGGGCGCAGGCAGGCCATCGTGGATTCGAAGCCCGGATCGACTCGAGACCGTGCCTACGGCCGGGTGGAATGGCAGCGGAAGGAGTTTTCGATCGTCGATACCGGGGGCCTTTCGCCGGGGGCCGATGAACTATTCCTCAAACTGAGCAAGGCCCAGGCCGACGTTGCCATTGGCCAGGCCGCCCTGGTCATTCTTCTCGTGGACGCGCAGTCCGGCCTGCTCCCGGACGATCAGGCGCTTGCCCGCAAGGTCCGCGCCTCGGGAAAACCGGTCCTTCTCGTGATCAACAAGGCCGAAGCGAAGCGGCGGGAAACCAATGAGTTCGCGAGGTTGGGCTTTGGGGAGCCGTTCCCGATCTCGGCTGAGCACAATGAGGGGATTGGCGATCTGCTGGACCTGGTGTGCGAGAAGGTGGAGGCGCCGGAGATCGTCGAGACGGACGAGCATGCCCGGCCCATCCGGGTGGCCCTCGTCGGTCGCACGAATGTGGGGAAGTCCTCCATGCTCAACCGCCTCGTGGGCGAGGAGCGATCGATTGTGTCTCCGGTTTCGGGGACCACGCGAGACGCGGTGGACTCCGAGGTGGCGTGGCAGGGGAAGCCCTACCTCTTTGTGGACACCGCCGGTATTCGCAAGGTTCGACTGCTCGACGACGGCGCGGATCATGTGGCGGTGGTCCTGGCCAAACGCGCGATCGATCGCGCCGAAGTCTGCGTTCTCCTGGTCTCCGCCGAGGACGGCATGCGCGAGATGGACGCCACCATAGCCGGCCTGGTTCAGGAGTCGGGTCGCGCGGTGGTGGTCGCGGTGAACAAGTGGGATCTCGCCAAATCGCTCGAAAAAACCGCGGCCCAGATGCGGGAAGAGTTTTCCTATCGCGTCAAGTTCCTTGAGTACGCGCCGGTGGTCCTCGTTTCCGCGAAGACCGGAATGGGCCGGAAGGATCTGTTTACGGCGATCGACCGGGCGCGATCCGAGTGGTCTCGCCGCATCCCCACGGGGCCGCTGAATCGCTGCCTGCAGACCGCGGTGGCCAGAAACCCGATCCGCTTCAAGAAGGGCGCCGAGGGCGTAAACCTGCTGTACGCCGCACAAATCAGAGTCGACCCGCCCACCTTCACCCTCTCCGTCAATCGTGAGGGCGAGCTGCATTTTTCGTCAGAGCGCTTCTTGATGAACTGCCTCAGGAAGGAATTCGGATTCCAGGGAACACCCATTCGGATCTGGCTTCGGGTTCGGCGCTCCCGCTCGGGCCCTCAGTCCTTCAAGATGAGGAAGGCCGTGCCCAGACCTAGGACAGACGGTAAACCAAACAGCGGAAAGGAGATGGTCCAGGACACTTCAAGTAAATTCGAGGCTCCGAAAACTCGCATTGACAAGAGAAGACCACGCCGTTCATAATCTCGTTTAATTGCATCGGCCTAAAGCGCTGATGTAATGAACTTTTCATAAGCACTTTCCCCTGAAGACGCCCCCCTTGTCCCCAGTTTAGGGAGTTCCGTTTGACCAAGGCCGACATCGCCCGCGCCGTGTACGAACGTCACGGCGGCCTATCCAGTCGTGAAGCTGCGCGCCTTGTGGATATCTTCTTTCGCCTCCTCCGAGAGCGTTTGATCCAGGGCGAGAAGGTACAGATCACGGGCTTCGGGACGTTCCTGGTGAAAACCAGGCGCGAGCGCCGCGGTCGGAACCCCAAGACGGGGGATATCATCGCCATCAAGTCGCGAAAGTCGATCTTCTTCAGGTCCTCGCCTCAGGTCGAAGCCGCCGCCACTCCCACGGAAGTTTCAGCCTGACGCCGGGTCGCCACTGAAGTCATATGGCCGAGCGCAAGATCCCCAACAAGCTGTTCTTCAAGATCGGCGAGGTCTGCGAACTGACGGACATCCAGCCTTATGTCCTGCGTTATTGGGAAACTGAATTTCCCACGCTGGCTCCGGCCAAGAACAGCTCCGGGCAAAGGATCTACCGCCGTCGGGATATCGAGACGGTGATGCGCATCAAAGAACTTCTCTATGGAGAAGGCTTCACGGTTGCGGGCGCTCGCAAGAAGATCGAGCAGGAACAGGCCGGGCGCGTCGACACTCCGGTATCACCCGGTGCTCTCGACACCGCCTTCGAAGGCGCCGAGCCCGACACGAAGATCGGTCCCACGCCATCGGCCGCTGCGATTCGCGCGGCCATGGCGCATCCGGCTACCTCGGGCTCGCCCGCCGTTGCGCGTGACGACAAGACGCGCGCCATACTGCAGGAAGTGAAGGAAGAACTGAAAGAGCTTCTGAAAGCCCTCGATCGAAAGTAGTTCGACTCTCTCGCAGAAGAGTCGCGACGGATTGATGAAGGGCTGATAGACTCCCGTCCCTTAAGTTTGACGTACGTCGGGATGTGGCGCAGCCTGGATAGCGCACCTGCTTGGGGTGCAGGGGGTCGGAGGTTCAAATCCTCCCATCCCGACCATCTTCAAACCCTAGTCGATAAAGGACAGAATCGATGTCGCATCAAAAAGCGCCCCGTGCCTTTTCTGACCGCTCTCGAGTCCGGCACCCCCACCGGCACCCCCACCGGGAGCCAGGTCTCAAGGGGCTCCCCGTCGCGCTGGGCCTCA
>JAENWE010000213.1 GCA_016650185.1 Vicinamibacteria bacterium
GCGTCGTGAATGCGCCCAAGCCGGAGGACGGAGCCGTGGCGACCACGAGCCCGTCCTGCTTCGCGCCAGAGAGCCGCCGCAGCGTCGCTTCGAGTGCGGCGCGTTGCACCGGAAAGCCCGAAAGCGCCGTGACCGACAGGATATGGCGGACAAGGCGATCGGGAGGGATCCGTCCGGTGTGACCCTCGGCGAGAAGCAGCAAGGCGTGAAAAGCCTCGCTCTCGGCGATGGGATCAGGAATCGAACTTGCTGTAACCGCCATCCACCCTCCTTCTCTCTCTAATGCGTTCGGGGAGGATACCGCCCTGTGTTCAAATTCCTCCGCGCGGAGGAAGGCCCCGCCTCCGCTGCATCCGTCGCGCCCGCCCTTCAGTCCGCCGTTGCTCGCGCGCCTGAACGGCCTCGGGCCACCGCCACGACGCTGGAAACCCTCGACGCCTACCGCGTTTCGCTTCATATTCGACCTGCTCAAGCTGGTGCGCGATTGCCTTTCGGAGAAGACCGCCAAGGACCTCGGCCCGGCGGGGCGCGATGACCAGTTTGGTCATGGCCTGATCCGGCCGGCTTAGGCGCTCAAGGGCTTGGGTCTGAGCAAATGACACGCGCGCGACTCGGTTTCGTCTTCGCGGCGTCGCTCAGGTCGAATGGCTGCAATCCTGAGGCCCTCATGACTCCTCTTACGATACGCGAGAGTCAGGGGACGGACGGGCAGGAGCCCCGTCCTATACTCTCTTCCAGAAATGCGCCCGAGAATTCTGGTCACCCTGGGTCTGGGCCTGCTCTTCGAAAGCTTGATGCCTTTCCCATGGAGCGGGCGGTCAGGGGCGCGGGTCAGTGCTGACGAGGGCATTCGCGTTTTGGATGCCGCCGCGCTTCGCCTCCGCGAAGACGCGCGGCCTCACCCGGACTACCACGCCCGAGCGATCGTGAGCTTCAAGGATTCGGTGGACGACCGCCTGGCCGAGCGCTGTGTCGAGGAGGCGGGTGGGGGCCGCGCGACCCGAAGTTCCTTCACGCGGCGCTACGTGGTCGAGCCCATGGCGGGCCTGAGCGCCCCCGAGCTGGTCGACCGGTTTCGTTCCCTGCCCGAGGTGGCTTACGCCGAGCTGGACGGAGTGGTGCATGCGCACTTTTCTCCGAACGACAGCCTCTTTGCGCTGCAGTGGCATTTGAAGATCCTCGGCGCCGAACGCATGTGGGATATTCAGAAGGGCGACCCGACGGTTGCGGTCGCGGTCCTGGACACCGGAGTCGCCTACGAAGACTTCGGGCCTTTTCGCAAGGCGCCGGACTTCGGAAGCACGGTATTCCTGACCGGCTTCAACGTCTTCACCCACGACGCTCACGCCAACGATGACAACTTTCACGGCACCCACGTCTCATCGATCATTGCCGAATCGACCAACAATGGCGCCGGGGTCGCGGGCATCGCGTACCAGAGCGCGATCATGCCGGTCAAGGTTCTGGACGCGGACGGAGTCGGCTCCAACTCTGGCATCGCCGAGGGCGTCGACTATGCCGTCAGCTTCCGACAAGGGGGCGTCAATCCGGTTCGGGTCATCAACCTGAGCCTGGGTGGCCCCTCCCGGTCACAGGCCTTGAAGGACGCCATCGATCGGGCGGTGGCGGCGGGGATCACGGTGGTGGCCTCCTCGGGAAATGACAATCTGAGTCCGGTCGACTATCCCGCCGCGTTTGACAACGTGATCGCGGTCGGTTCGGTCGATTTGCGTAAGGTCAAGGCTCCCTACTCAAACTTCGGCGCCGGCCTCGACCTCATGGCCCCCGGCGGCGACCTGCGGCGGGACGATAATGCGGATGGCCGCCCCGATGGCGTCCTGCAGCAGACCTTCGACCCTGATGCCGCCTCCAAGGGGCGCTACGATGACTTCGCCTACTATTTTGTGACGGGCACCTCGCAAGCGGCGCCGCAGGTGTCGGCGTTGGCTGCGCTTCTGGCACGGCAGGGAATCAAGGATCCCCGCGCCATTCAGGCTCTGATGGAGAAGACCGCGGAGGACCTCGGCCCGATGGGGCGCGATGACCAGTTTGGTCATGGCCTGATCCGGCCGGCGGAGGCGCTCAAGGGCTTGGGTCTGAGCAAATGACGCGCGCGAGGCTCGGTTTTGTCCTCGCGGCCTCGTTTGGAGCCGCTCTTTCGAGCGCCGTCCCGGCCCGGGCCGGTGGTTTGGGCATCGCCGTCGAGGTCGGGCTGCGCTCCTTGTCGAACTCGGCCGACACGGAAAAGGCCATCTTCGATTCGAGATCTGGGGTGGGTCTGGGGCTCGGCCTGTTTTATGGCCGAGGCGAGCGCTGGCGGTTCGGGCTGGACGTACGGCACATCGGCCGTGACGGCGAGCGCGCTTTCGCCGCCGATCGCACGTCGCCCGCGTTTCACCTGGGCCATCCCCTGAACTTCACGATGAATCAGGGCGTCGTTTCCGCGGCCTATCTCTTCGGCAAGATTGGGCCGGTGTCGCCATACCTCGCCATTGGAGGCGGTCTGGTGTCGTGGAAGGAGCGAAGCGACATCGCCGGACTGATCGAGAGGGCCGCCGGAACCAGCCCTCTGTTCGAAGGGCGTGTGGGGTTCGAGCGTCAGCAAGGCTGGCTCCGGCTCGGCCTCGAGGGGGGCATCACGTTCGTGCCGAATGCCATCGGGGTGGGCGGCATCTCCCAGGTTTACGAAGAGAGCGACCTGGGCGGAGTGTTCGTGGTCGCGAAGATGGGCTTTTCGCGCCGGTAGTCCAGAGCGACCATGCATCGATATCACCGTCTCGGGCAACTTCCGGCCAAAAGACACACCGCTCTCCGGCGCGCCGATGGCCAACTCCACTACGAGGAACTGATTGGCAACCGCGGGTTCAGCGGGCCGTCGTCCCTGCTCTACCACCTCCACATGCCCACCGCGATCCACTCGAGCGAGGTCATCAAAGAGGTGAAGCTCGAGGCTGAACCGAACCGCGACCTTCGTAACAGGCACTTTGACACCGAAAAAGTGGCTTGCGGGCCTAGCTTGACCCAAGACCGCGTGCCTCTCATGTTCAACTCCGACGTCACCCTGTCCCTGTCCCGGCCCATTGCCACCGACACCGCGTTTGCCCGGAACGGTCAAGCCGACGAGATGGTCTACGTGGCCGAGGGCGAGGGAACGCTCGAGAGCGCTTTCGGCGACATCGCTTATGGCCAAGGCGACTATGTCGTGGTGCCGCGAGGCATCGTTCATCGCTTCGCCCTCGGCTCGGGACCTCACCGGTACCTCGTTTTCGAAAGCGGCGACTACGTGCGTGCTCCGCGCCGGTACCGTGGCGACCATGGGCAGCTTCTCGAAGGCGCACCCTACTCGGAACGCGACTTCCGCGTGCCCGTGAACCTTCAAGCCAGAGACGAGAAAGGCAGTTTCGACATCGTCGTGAAGGCTCACGAGATGCTTAGCCGCATCACCCTCGACCATCATCCATTCGATGTGGTCGGGTGGGACGGCTACTACTATCCCTACGCATTTTCGATTCACGACTTTGAACCGAAAGTGGGTCGCACCCATCTACCGCCGCCGGTTCACCAGACTTTCGAAGCCGAGGGCTATGTCATCTGTTCGTTTTGCCCGCGGCCCTACGACTTCGACAAGAACGCGATCCCCGCGCCCTATGCGCACACGAACGCCATGTCGGACGAAGTGATCTTCTACGCGAGCGCTCAGTTCATGAGCCGAAAAGGCGTTTCGTTCGGGTCGCTCACGCTGCACCCGGATGGTCTGCCCCACGGGCCGCAGCCGGGACGCACGGAGGCGTCAGTGGGCGCGACGTGGACGGACGAACTCGCGGTAATGCTTGATACCTTCAAGCCGCTTCAGGTGGCCAAAGGCCTTCTGGACGCCGAGGACCTTTCCTACTGGCGCTCCTGGGTTTAGTGTCCCGTGCGCCCGAGCCAAGCGCGAGGCATGCGCCGATCGCGCCCCCTCGGAGGGAGTCGCTCAGAATCATCCCGATCACATCCTGAACACACCGAACCGGGTCTCCAGAATCGGCGCGTTGAGAGCGGCCGAGATGCCGAGGCCGAGGACCATCCGGGTATCGCGGGGGCGGATCACGCC
>JAENWE010000214.1 GCA_016650185.1 Vicinamibacteria bacterium
GCGACTGGATTGGGCCGGGGTATGCTCCGACGCGGCGCGCGCCGGCCCGCACCCTGCGGATTCCCCGGTCGCTGGCTTCTCTCCGAGAAGGAGTCTTCATGACCCAGAACTTCATTTCGTTCATCGGTCTTTTCGTGCTGACCCCTAGCCCGGCATGACCCTCTATCGCGCGCGCAACGGCTTGATCGCCGGGGTCTGCGCCGGCCTCGCTGCTTCTCTCGGCTGGACGCCCAGTCGTGTTCGAATCCTCTACGTGCTCGTCTCCGTTCTTTCCGCGGCCTTTCCCGGCGTCCTGGTCTATCTGATTCTCTGGGTCGTCATTCCCGAAAAGCCGCGCTGATGGCGCCTCTGCTCCGCGCCCAGGTGGCCCTTCTGGCTGCCACCGCCGCGTCCGCCACGGTCTCCGTCTTCGCTGCCCAGGTGGGCCTTGCTCTGGTGGGCGTCGTCCATCTCGTCCGCACCATCCGCCGGGAAACGCGGGGCTTCGCTCTTCCCATTGACGCCGCGGTGGGCGCCTTCGCGATCTGGACGTTCCTCTCCGCCGCTTTCGCCGCATCGCCCATCGCCGCTCACGAGAGCGCCAAGAAGCTGGTTCTGTTCCTCCTTCTGTATTTCGCGGCCGAAGCGCTGCGCACCGAGGAGTGCCGCGAACTGATTCTTGATGCGATGTTGATGGGTGGTGTGGCTCTCACCACCCTGGCCGTGCTTCAGTACGTTTTCCTCGGCTACGATACGATGGACATGCGGCCG
This sequence comes from Vicinamibacteria bacterium, assembly GCA_016650185.1. GTDB lineage: Bacteria > Acidobacteriota > Vicinamibacteria > Fen-336 > JAGNNV01 > JAGNNV01. The sequence continues at coordinate 751 of JAENWE010000214.1, forward strand.
AGGTCCTTCCTGGGACACTACATGACCGCATCCGGCGTGATCATGATCCTGCTCGTCGTCGCCGCGGACCGGATTCTCGGCCTGCGCCGGCCCATCGCGATCGGTCGCCGGTCCGTGGGCTGGTGCCTTTTCCTGATGGCCCTGGCCTTCGTCGTCATGCTCGCGCATCTGACCGGGCTCATGGCCACCGAAGTCGAACGCATGGCCATTCTGGCCATGGCCCTTTTCGCGGGCCGGAGGGCCTGGCGGGGAAGGGCCTGGCCCGATGGCGAGCTCTCGAACGCTCTCGCGCTGACCCTCGCCCCCATCGGCGTGCTGGCCTTGCTGCTCGAAAGGACGCGAAGCGCGTGGCTGGGGGTGGTGGCTGGTCTCGCCATCCTGGCCGGGATGAAGAAGCCGCGGCTGTTGCTCTTCCTGCCCGGAGCGCTGGGACTCGTGCTGCTCCTGTCGCCGCGGACCATCCTCGACCGGATCACCGTCACGGATGCCAGCAGTCGAGATCGCTACTACATGTGGCAGGCCGGACTCGACATGATCATGGACAAGCCCATCTTCGGCCAGGGCACAGGCATGATCCTCGATGTCTATCCCAAGTTCCGCTGGCAGGGAGCCCCGAATCCCAACGCGCCGCACCTTCACAACAATTTCATCCAGATCGCGGCCGAGCGCGGACTGCCCTGCCTCGTCTTCCTGGGCTGGCTGCTCTATCTCCTGGGAAGGGAAGCCCATCGGGTGCGGAATTCCTCCCGATTCGGCGCGGTCGTTCTCGCCGCCCTGGGCGCCACCCTCACCGCCGGGATGTTTGAATACACTCTCGGCGATTCCGAGATCCTGATGGTCATCCTTCTCCTCGCCGCCATTCCGTTTTCCATCCCCGCTCCTGCTCAGGAACCCGGGTGGGCCGAAGGACGGGGCGAGTCAGAGCTGGTTCTCGAACAGTGAAGACGCACCTTGATCCGGCGAGGATCGGGGCCATTCTCGACTCGCTTCGGGGAGGCCGGGTGGTGGTGGTGGGCGACGCCATGCTCGACGTTTTCGTCTTCGGCCAGGTGAGCCGGATCTCGCCCGAAGCGCCGGTGCCGGTGGTGCGCGTCACCAAGGAGACGGAACGACTCGGCGGCGCGGCCAACGTGGCCTTGAATGTGACATCTCTAGGCGGTCGCGCGACCCTCGTCGGCGTAGTGGGCGACGACCTGGCTTCAAAGCGTCTGTCTCGCGTCACTCGCGACTGCGGTGTGGCCGCTCGGCTGGTCTCGATCGCTGGACGGCCCACCACGGTAAAGACCCGGGTGATGGCCCATCAGCACCAGATGGTCCGCACCGACCGCGAGGCCTCCGACCCCATCGAGCCCGCGGTCGAAGCGAAGCTGCTCGCGCAAATCGCGCGCGTCCTCAAGAAGGGTTCGGCCCTCATCGTTTCCGACTATCAGAAGGGCGTGGTGACCAGGCCCTTCATGCGCGCCGTGATCGACCTCGCCGAAACTCGCGGCGCACGAGTGCTGGTGGATCCCAAGGTTCGCAACATCGGATTCTTCAGAGGCGCCTTCATGGTCACGCCGAATCAGAAGGAGGCTGAGCAGATCAGCGGCATCCTCATCCGGACCGACGAGGATGCGGAGAGGGTGGTGCGGCGGGTGGCCCAGCTCGCGGGGACCGAGGGCGCCCTGGTCACGCGCGGCGAGGAGGGCATGTCGCTCGGCCTTCGGAAGGGTCGGTCGTTCCGCTACTGGCACGTGCGATCGGCAGCCCGCGAAGTCTTCGATGTGACGGGCGCGGGAGACACCGCCATCGCCACCCTGGCTCTCGCCCTGGTGGCCGGGGCCGAGCCCTATGAGGCCATGGTGATCTCCAACCTGGCCGCGGGTGTTGCGGTGGGCAAGCTCGGCACCTCCAGCGTCACCGTCGCCGAGATTCGCGCCGGGCAATGAACGTCTGCATCGTGGGCGCCGGGCCCGCGGGCTCGATGGCCGCTCTCGAGTTCGCCAAAGGAGGCGCCCGGGTCTCCCTCTTCGACCCGTCCCATCCTCGCGAGAAACCCTGTGGCGGCGGTCTGACCGGCAAAGCTCTTGCCCTGCTGCCGGTCGGCCCTGATAACGATCCGCTTCCCGCCCGCCGCGTCCAGACCTGTCGGTTCGACACCGCTCGCGGTCTGATGATCGATCTCGATCTCGGCGAGCCGGTGGGGATTGTGGCCCGATCCGAGTTCGATGCCTGGTTGCTGCGCCGAGCCGTGGATGCGGGCGCCCGCCACGTCAACGATCGGATCACGAAAGTGGAGCAAGGCGGCCGGGTGAAGACACTCGGTGGCCTCGCCGAGACCTTCGACCTGGTGGTCGGCGCGGACGGCGCCAATTCCCTGGTGCGCCGCTCTTTCCTGAGCGCCACGCCGAAAGAGAGGCGCTGGATGGCCTGCGGGTGGTATGCGCGCGGCGACTCGGACATGGTGGTGCGGTTCCTCGAAGGAGTCGACGGCTACCTGTGGTTGTTTCCGCGCGCCGGCCATGTGGGCGTGGGCATTGGCGCTCCGCTCGGACATCCTCCCACCCGGGACTTGCTCGCCCTCCTGGAGCGAGAGGTGGCGCGCTCCTTCCCTGCTCTCGCTCGAGACGAGGACACTCCCTACTACGCCCACACCATCCCCTCGCCGGGCGAGGATGGCTCAACCCTGCGTGAGATGGCGGGAGAGAAGTGGGCGCTGGTGGGCGATGCCGCCGCCCTCGCCGATCCCATCACCGGCGAGGGGATTTTCTACGCCCTCAAATCTGGCCGACTGCTGGCTGAGGCGGTCATGGGCGGCGGATCTCCGCAGCACTATGCGGAGCGGGCGATGGAAGAGTTTGGACGCGATCTCATGAGAGCGGCGCGCCTCTACAAGCGTTTCTTCGCTCCTGGATTCACCGACCGCATGCTCGACTACGCCGACCGTTCTCCGGCCCTCTCCCGAGTGCTGGTCGATCTAGTGCTCGGGAAGCAGGACTACATGTCTCTTAAGAAAAGACTGGTGTTCACGCTCCCGCGCTTCGGCTGGGATCTCGCGACGGCGCCCGTGCGCAAGGCCTTCGCTCGAATCAACGCCTGATCATCGCGTCTTACGTTCGATGCGGGATGGTCACCGGATTGGCTTTGGTCGCCCTTCGGGCAGGAACGTATGAAGCGAGCAGGGCCAACGCAGACCGGACGAGGGCGACGCCGAGGCGCTCTCGCTTCAGGCGGGAGACGACCCGGTCCTCACACCGAAGCCGGCCACGCTTTCGGGCTGCGCCTGCGCCCGCCTCCGCCTCCGCCTCTTGCGTATCAGCGTATAGACTCACGGCATCGTCTTCGCCTTGCACCCAAGGGTTGCGCAAGGTCTTACGCCACCCTAGGAACTTACTAAGACACCCCAGACTGACCGATAGCATGACGCCGGCCGAGCCGCCGCCGTTCAGCCGAAAGAGGCGCCCCTTGTTCCTACGTCGAATCCTGCTCCCCGCGTTCGTGAGCTTCACGGTGGTGATGGCCGCCACCTACATCCTGCCTCTCGGTGTCAGTCGCGCCCAGGAGCCTGGCGCCGGAACCGGCGGCCAAGACGTCGCGGCGCAAGCCGAGCAGGCGCCTGCGCCAGCGACGCTGGCGGCGACCGACATAGACGCGACCTTCGCCCATGCGCAGATGCTGCTGAAGCTCGGCGACCTCGATGGCGCCGAGGCTGAGTTGCGCCGGATCCTCACCGTCACGCCGGACCATCTCGGAGCCCTGACCACGCTGCGACGGGTTCTGATCGATGCCCACCGAAAGGCGGCGCTGCCCGACGTGCTCGCGGCGCTCACCGCGGCGCATGCCGAGGCCGGCCAGCGTGATCTGGCCGACGCGCGACTCGACGAACTGATCGCCATCGACCCATCTCATCCGGAGCGGGCGGGACTCGAGCAGAAGCTCGGACGGGTCGATGCTCAGCTGAAGGCGGACGGGGGCATTCTCGACCGGCTGCGCGGGGTGATCGGGATCGTGGCCATTCTCGGCATTGCCGTCCTCATGAGCAACAACCGCAAGAGGATCAAGCTGCGCATGATCGCCTGGGGCCTCGGACTTCAGATCACGTTCGCGCTGATCATCTTGTGGACCCCACCCGGGCGCTGGCTCTTTGAAGCCGCCCGCGTCACCGTGGCCAAGCTGCTGGCCTTCACCGACTACGGCGCCGGCTTCATCTTTGGCAACCTCTACAACGGCGTGGCGCCTGCTGGCGGCCAGGGACCCCTTTCCCTCGTCGATCGGGGCAGTGGCGATCTCGTGGATATCGGCATCATCTTCGCCTTCCACGTCCTGCCCACCATCATCTTCTTTGGTTCGTTGATGTCGGTGCTCTACCACTTCGGCATCGTTCAGAAGGTGGTGCGCGGGATCGCCTGGGTGATGACCCGCACCCTCGGCACCAGTGGTGCTGAGTCGCTATCGGCGGCCAGCAACATCTTTGTCGGCCAGACCGAAGCCCCGCTGGTGATCAAGCCCTACGTCAATGACATGACCATGAGCGAGTTGACGGCGGTCATGACCGGCGGCTTCGCCACCGTGGCCGGCGGCGTCATGGCGGCCTACGTTCGCTTTGGGGTGGACGCGGGCCACCTGCTGGCCGCGAGCGTCATGGCCGCACCGGCCGGGCTGATGCTGGCAAAGATCATCTACCCCGAGGCCGACGTACCGCGTACCCAGGGCGGCGCGGTTCAGGATCCCGAGCGCACCACCGCCAACGTGATCGACGCCGCGGCCTCTGGCGCGGGCGATGGAATGAAGCTCGCCATCAACGTGGCTGCGATGTTGATAGCCTTCATCGCCCTCATTGCCGTGGTCAACGCGGTGCTCGGCGTGGTCGGTCTGTCGCTGGCCACCATCTTCGGCTACGCCTTCTACCCGCTTTCCTGGGCCATGGGTGTCGACACCAAGGATCTGCTCGCCTTCGGCAATCTGATCGGCACCAAGATCTCGCTGAACGAGTTCGTGGCCTACGTCGAGCTCGGCCACATCAAGAACACCCTGAGCCCGCGCACCGTCACCATCGCCACCTACGCTTTGTGCGGCTTCGCCAACTTCTCCTCCATCGGCATTCAGATCGGCGGCATCAGCGCCATCGCCCCGGACCGTCGCTCCGACCTCGCTCGCGTGGGTCTGAAGGCCATGATCGCCGGTGCTTTGGCCACCGCACTCACCGGCACCATCGC
>JAENWE010000215.1 GCA_016650185.1 Vicinamibacteria bacterium
ACACGAAGCGATCAAGAGCGAAACTGACCACACTCGCCTCGCTGGCCAGGCGGATGGCCGCGACGCAGGCGACTCGATAACTCGGATCGGTGGACTCCATTCCCACCAGGGCTTCGATGGCGCGATCTCGGTCCCCTGCCTTGCTGAACGAATGGGAGGCCTCGACCAGCATCTGGGCTCGAAGAAAGAGTTCGCCCGCGTCGACGTGACGACCCATTTGCCGAGCGAGCCGCGCCGCGCCCTCATGGTGGCCGAGCCAGGACCGCAGCCGGAAGGCGATGTGGGGCCGCCCGGAGGACTCGGCCAGGGCGGCGGCGGACAGACCGACTCCCTGTCCCGTCTCGTCCACCAGCATCAGGGCCAGGTCGACCGGGCACCGAACCAGAATCTCCGCGGCCGATCGCTGGTCTCCGCCGCGAGAGAGGAGAACGACCGCCCGCTTGGCCAGAGGCAGGTGCTCTTCGGGCAGATCGTCCGGGCCCGGGGGCAATGTCGCGACGATCAGGTTCGCCGCGGGCAGGAAACGGTTCTCGACCTCGAGTCGTTCGATTCGGTCCGGAAGGCGAAGGTACTCCGGGCTGGCCCGATCCTCGCGGGTCGCCTTCTTCTCATCGCTCATTCGTCATCTCGCGGCATCTCGCCGAGCCTGCGCCTAAGAGCGTCGGGAATCCTCGCGAACGCGATGGCCTCATCGGCCGCCACCAGCCGCTCGCGCGCGAGACGGAAGAGGCAATTGTCGAACCCGAGCGTGCCCTGCAGGTCATTGGCCGACTGCAGCAGCCCTTCGATCTGATGAGTCTTGCCCTCGCGAATCATGTGCCCAAGGCCGGACGACCCGACGAGCACTTCGACCGCAGCCACCCGACCGTCGCCGGTGGACTTCCGCAAGAGACGCTGGGCGATGACGGCGCGGAGCAGGACGGACAGGACGCCGCGAGCGTGATCTCGAATGTCCTCGGAAAGAGTGTCGAGGATTCGATCGACCGCACGGCCGGCGGTGTTCGTGTGCAGCGTCCCAAAAACCAGCACGCCGGTCTCCGCCGCGGACAGGGCCAGCTGGATGGTCTCGGAATCGCGCATCTCTCCGATGACCAGAACGTCGGGGGCTTCCCGAAGGGCGGAGCGAAGGGCCGCGCCGAAACTCTCCACATGACGCCCCACCTGTCGCTGCGTGATCCGGCTGAGCACGGGTTCATGAACGTACTCGATCGGATCCTCGACGGTGATGATGTGCCGCGCCGACCCTTCGTTGATCTGCCTGACCAGGGCGGCCAGGGTCGTGGATTTTCCGGAGCCCGTAGGCCCGGTCACCAGGACCAGGCCGTTCTGGAGGCGCGCGAGGTTCTCGATGGACGGAGGCAGACCCAGATCATCGAGGGTGGGAATGGAGCCCGGAATCACTCGAAAGACCGCGCTCGCGCCTTCAGCCTGGTTGAAGATGCTGCCTCGGAATCGGCCGACGTGGGGAAGGGAGTAGATCACATCCACCTGGCCCTGCAAGGAGAGAATGTCTTTCTGCTCGCTGGTCAGAATCTCGTCAAGAAACCTCCGGGTCTCGAGGTCCGAAAGCGTGCGAAAGGGCAGGGGCAGCAGATCTCCATCAAACCGGATGGTGGGCGGCGCTCCCGAATGGAAATGAAGGTCGCTGGCCTTTTGCTCAGCCACCAGACGAAGAAAGGAGTCGAGGCGCGCCATGGTTGGTTCTTCTACGGCTTCGCTTCCGCGACCCCGGCGAGATTCTCGAAATCCTTCTTGTTGGCCGCCTTCATGTAGACCTCTTCCCCGCTGACCAGCCCTTCCTTGAACAGCCTCATCAGCTCGGTGTCCATGAGCTGCATGCCTTGCTCTCGAGAGGTGGCGATCACCGAAGGGATCTGAAAGCTCTTCCCCTTGCGGATCAGGCTCGCCACCGCGTCATTGTTGATGAGTATCTCGACGGCCAGGCATCGCCCGCCGGTGAGCCGTCTCAGGAGATACTGGCACAGGACGGCGCGCAGACTCCCGGCCAGCAGGCTCCGCATGTGGTCCTGTTGCGCGGAGGGAGCCGCACTCACCAGCCGGTCGACGGTGGAGGCGGCGGAGGTGGTATGGACCGAGCCAAAAACCAGATGGCCGGTTTCGGCGGCGCTCACCGCCGCGGAGATGGTGTCGAAATCTCGAACCTCGCCAATCAGGAGAACGTCCGGATCCTGGCGCAAGGCGGCGCGCAGGGCGGTCCCGAACGACACCACATGAGCTCCGATTTCGCGCTGATTGACCAGGCTCTTCTTGTTGGCGTGAACGACCTCGATGGGATCTTCTATCGAAAGGATGTGGTGGCCCGAACTCCGATTGATGGCATCGACCAGGGCCGCGAGGGTCGTGGACTTCCCGGAGCCGGTAGGACCCCCGACCAATACCAGGCCATCCTTGAAGTTCTGGAACGTTTTCACCACCGCGGGGAATCCCACGCTGTCGATATCAAGAAGGGTATTGCGGATGGTGCGGAAGACTGCGGCCAGGCCGCCCATCTCATTGAAGACGTGCGCACGAAATCGCAGTTCCTTACCCGGGACCTCGTAGGAGAAATCAACATCCCTGAGCGCGGCGATGTCCTCACGCTGGGCCATGGACAGGCGCGGCAAGAGCAGCGACCGTAACTCTTCGCCCGCGATGGCTTTTCCCGGCAGCTCTTCCATTCGGCCGGACCGCTTGATCGCGGGGCTTCGATTCGAGAGGAGAAGAAGGTCGTCCGCATCCATTTCGACCGCCAGCACCAGAAGTTGGTCGAGCAGGCTGCCCGCGGCCGTCTGTTTCCCGGTTCGGCTCTCCGCGGCGAAGCGGAGGAGAAATTCCCGGGCACGCACGCGGTTCTTGGGATGAGTGTCCTCCAGGGCGGCGTGCACGTAGGGCACTTCCTGAGCCGCCTCGCACTGAGTGAGGCATTCGATCGCGGCCCCGCGCACATCGGCGTCGGTGGAACCCAGAAGTGCGGCCACGTGAGTCGAAACGCTGCGGGCCTTGAGCTGGCCCAGGGCCCGCAGACAGGCGACCTGAACTTCGGGCGAGCGGGCCATGATGTCTACCAGATGGGGAATGACCCTGGGGTCTCCTATCTCGCCGAGAGCCTCCACCGCTCCTTCCCGCACCCACCAGTCGACGTCCGAATCGGCCACGCGCACCAGGGAGCCGAGAGCAGCCACGCTCTTCAGGCGCTTCATCATGTCGGTTCCAAACCGCCGGATCAGGGGATCGGTTTCCGACAGGAGCTGAGCCACCGGGCGCAGGATCGAGTCGGCCGCGATCTCCACGAGCACGTCACCCACGCGTTCCCGTATCCACCAGTCTTCGTCCCGGAGATATTCGACCAACTGCGGCCAGAGTTCCTCCGGCTTGCCCGAGTCGCGAGCGAGTTCCACGCCGAACCGGCGCACATCGGGGTCCCGACTCTTGAGCAGCCACAGCACGGTTCTTGACAGATCGGCCCTCCCCTCCTTCCCGAGCTGAGACAGGAGATTGGCGGCGGAGCTGCGCAGGAGAGGGTTCTTGAGGCCGAGAGCCTCCACCAGAAGCGGGACGCAACTTTCATCGCGGCGCTTTTCGAGGACGCCCAGAACGGCTTGGCGAATCGAATTGGGGCCTTCGCGCAGCTTGCGGGAAAGAAGCCGGGTCGTTCGGGCTCCGCTGAATCGCGACAGGGCCTGGAGCACGACCCGGGCGACCTCCAGGCGGTTCTCATCGAGGAGGGGCGCTGCCTTGTCAAAGTACTGATCCTCCGTGGCCAGGGCCCCGAAGCCGTTCGCCGCGGCGACGGCAATAGCCTCAACCGGATCGGTGAGCAAAGAGGCAAGAATATCCGCGCTCGAGAGAGGGTCCTTCTCGGAGCACAGCGCAGAGGAGATGTGCTGGATGGCCCGGAGTTTCTCTGGCTGGCTGCCGACATTCAGGATAGCTGCGAGTTGAGGCGCCGCGTGCTGGGGAGCAAGAGCCATGAGCACGTCCATGGCCTCCAGGCGGCCCGGAAACTGGGGTTCGACGGCCATCTTGCCCACCAGATCGAAGACCGTGCG
>JAENWE010000216.1 GCA_016650185.1 Vicinamibacteria bacterium
GAAGGACCGACGCCATCTCTTCGACGCCGGCATTTTCGGGCCTTAGGCGGGAAGGGGTGTTGGGGTGGAAGGGATTCGAGACTGAGCGAGAGCGAAGGACCGACGCCATCTCTTCGACGCCGGCATTTTCGGGCCTTAGGCCCGAAAAGCTGGCGGAGAGAGAGGGATTCGAACCCTCGGTAGAGGGGTTACCCCTACTCGTGCTTTCCAGGCACGCCGATTAAACCGCTCTCGCATCTCTCCGTTGCGGTTACGGGAACACGGAAGGTTACCAGTCGGCCGCGCTTGCGTCATCCAGACCAGACTCGAACCAAAAGACCTGAGACGAGTTTCCTTCGGCTGCGAGAAGAGGACTACGTCCGGCGGTTCCGGAAGAAACGGCGCATGATCTCCCCGCACTCCCGCTCCCGGACGCCAGAAATCACCTCGATACGGTGATTCAGTTTGAGGTTCTGGACGGCGAGGATGCTCCCAAAAGCCCCCCACTTGGGCTCCGGTGCCCCGTAGACCAAGCGGCCCACGCGCGCGTTCAAGAGCGCTCCGGCGCACATCAGGCAGGGCTCAACCATCACGATGAGGGTCGTTTCCGGGAGGCGGTAGTTGGCGCACAGGCGCGCGGCTTCCCGCAGGACCACCACTTCGGCGTGCGCGGTCGGATCGCCCGAAGAAATGGGCTGATTGAAACCACGCGCGATCACCTCTCCGGAGGCGCCGACGAGAAGCGCGCCGACTGGAACTTCGCCCGCGTTCTCCGCCAGTCGGGCCTGCTCGATCGCCAGACCCAGCAGGGCCTCTAGGTCCGAAGTCAAGGAAGCGATCGAGGCCGCGGAACTCTCACGCAGTAGCTCCGGCCGTTTGTGTTCGGGTTGGAGTTGTCGGATGAGGAAAAATAGAGCAAGGAACCCCAATGGCTGAACGCGCCTCCGCCAGACTCGCGAATGGCGTCATGCATCGTGTGGCCGGGCCCGATCCGCAGATCGTCCTCGAACAACCGGAGAGAAGAACGCCGCGGCTCGGCCATCGAGTCTCCGTCCTCCCGTTCGGGCGCGAGGCTGCTCACCCAGCAGTTCGCCTTTTCCAGAGTGAAGGGCGGCAGGAGAGAGAACTCTTCGAAGTCGCCAGCATCCTCTTCTGGCCGCCAATCAGGGGCCCTCCGATAATAGCCCTGCTGGGGTACCACGTGCCCGGTGCTCGCGGAGGTCTTCTCGGCGATGCAAACCGTCACGTACGTCCCGTCCAGCCCACCCGCGCTTGTGTGATCGAACATGCCCGGGGTGTAGTCCGCGAAGAATGGCGTCTCAACCTCCTGCTGCAGAGGATTGACCCGAACGACCTGTATGGCGCGGACCTCCCAGGCGTTCGCAGAGTAGAAGTCATGGAAGAAAGTTGGCGAAAACATGTAAAAGCCGTGATCGACGTAGTTCGACGTCGGGCTGCCGTGGACCACGCGTCCCCCTACTTTCAACAGCGCGTGAATGTTGGCGAGCAATTGGGAACGTGGAAAACGTGCTCCATGGTGCCGTGGTCGAAAACCGCGTCGAACTTCTCAGCCAGCCCGGCAGGTAGCGATGAGGAGTTCAAATCGAATTGAATATCTGCCCCCTCGAAGGTGCTGACGTCAAGGGCCGAGACTCGTGAAAAACCAAGGCTCGCAAAGAGCGTTTCCCGCGACAGGTACCCCTTGGCCGCCAAGTCCGGACGATGAGAAAGGCTCGGGGCCGACCCCCTGGTGAGTTCGACCCCGGCACTCGTCGCCATGGCGATCAGGGAGGGTTCGGTGAAATAAACATCGGCCTGACCCAAGCACAGGCCGTGTCCTGACCAGGGACGACGCTTGTGCTCGCGGAGCACGGGGAGAGTATTGGCTCGGACAAAACCCACTTAGCGCTCCTTGATCAGCTCGCCGACTTCGGCATTCCGGGACTTTCGGGATCGCCTCCCGCCATTGACTCCGGTCGGGCCCATCATACTTTCCGGCAGAGTTCGGCAACGGGGGCGGA
>JAENWE010000217.1 GCA_016650185.1 Vicinamibacteria bacterium
TCATGATGTTGATATCGGGCTTGTTCAGCGAAGCCAGAGCCGAGTACAAGGTGTTGGTCTTCCCCGATCCGGTGGGGCCCGTGACCAGCACGATTCCATAGGGTTTGTCGATGTTGCGCTTGAACTTGACCAGCGATTCGGTCTCGAAACCGAGCTTTGTCATGTCGAGCATCAGCTTGGATTTATCGAGAAGACGCATGACGATCTTCTCGCCCCACAACGTAGGCAGGCATGAAACCCGGAAGTCCATTTCCCGGCTGCGGTCTTCGATCTTGAGGCGGATCTTGATGCGACCGTCCTGGGGCAGGCGTTTTTCCGAGATGTCGAGCTTCGACATGATCTTGATGCGCGAGGTCAGGGGATCCTTCAACTTCATGGGCAAGGCCATGATGTTGTAAAGGATGCCGTCAATCCGGAACCGGACCCGGAACTCCTTCTCGTACGGTTCGATATGAATGTCGGACGCGCCTCGTTTGAGGGAATCGATGAGAAGGACATTGGCGAGCTTGACCACGGGCGCCGCTTCGGACGAGCGCGACAGGGCGCCCAGATCGATTTCGTCTTCCTCGGTCTTGAGGGTTTCGACCTCTCCTTCCTCCTCGCCGATCGAATCGATGTCGACCTCGGACAAGCCGACCGAGGCCATGTCGTCGAAGGTCAACCCCGGACCTTCCATCACTTCCTTCAAGGTGGGGCTCTTGCCCAGCCCTCCGCCGCCCTTCTGATTCCCGCCGCCGCCGCCGCCGCTGGGAGGCCCGCCTTCCTGGCGCAACGTAAGCGAGCGGGCGCTGCCGTAAAAGCGATTGATCGCCTCCTCGATCGTGATCTCGGAGGCGACCACGGGATCCACGTTGTATCCCGTCATGAACTTGATGTCGTCCATGGCGAAGACGTTCGTGGGATCGCTCATGGCGAGGGTGAGGACGGCCCCCGCGCGAGAGATGGGAATCACCTGGTACTTGCGACAGGTCTCGCCGGGCAGGACCTTCAAGACCGTCGGGTCGATGTCGAAGGTGGCGAGGTTGATCGAGGGCACTCCGTACTGCCTTGAGAGCAGGCCGGTGATTTCGTCATCCTTGACGAAGCCAAGGCTCACCAGGGCCCGGCCCAGTTTGATTCCATTCTGTTTTTGGTGAGCCAGAGCTTCCTGAAGCTGCTGGGCGGTAATCAGGCCCTCCTTCTGGAGCATCTCACCTATCTTTACGGGCATAAAGGGATATTAGCCCAGGCGCGACTACCGTCGGGCCTTGTGGAAAGACGGGACTCGGGTTCAGAATCAGGGTCCCATGAACGAAGCTCGCCGGTCGTTTCTCGCCACCGTCGGCGCCACCACCGTGGCGGCCCTCGCCTCAGACACTCTCGCGCAGACGACCATGGCGACCCCCGAAAGGAAAGTGATGCCCATCGAACTCCCCAAGCTCCCCTTTGAAGACAACGCGCTCGCGCCCGCTATCTCATCGAACACGATCTCGTTTCATTACGGGAAACACCACCGGGCCTACGTCGACAACCTGAACAAGGCGATCGCGGGCACGGATCTGGCGGACAAGCCGCTCGTGGAGATCGTCCGCGCCACCGCAGGCAAAGCGGACAAGACCGCGATCTTCAACAACTCGGCCCAGGTCTGGAACCACACGTTCTACTGGAACTCACTCTCGCCCATATTGATGACGCCCTCCAAGGACCTGGCTGACCGCATCGAGAAGGACTTTGGCGGCATGGCGAAGTTCAAGGAGCAGTTCGCGGCCGCGGCCATGGGCCAGTTCGGTTCCGGCTGGGCCTGGCTGGTGGCGGATGGCGGGGTCTTGAAGGTGACCAAAACGCCAAACGCGGAAACTCCAATCACGACTGCCGCGAAGCCCCTCATCACCCTCGACGTGTGGGAACACGCCTACTACCTCGATCACCAGAACAAGCGCGCGGAATACGTGGCCGCGGTGCTGGACAAGCTGATCAACTGGGAGTTCGCGTCCAGGAACCTGGTCGAATAGACGAACCTCCCCGGGTGAGAGGTGGGCTAGCCTTCGCCGAGTCTGTCCCACCTCAACCCCGTCAAAGGAGACTTCCTGTGCGCCCAAACGTCCTTTCCTTCGCCCTGATCGGGGCGGCTCTGCTCACTCCCGGGTCCACCTGGGCCCAGGCCAAAGGGCCAAGGGCGGGCGCGCGGGGGGCGGCGGTTTCTGGTCCGGCCTGGATTTCTCCCTATCAGCCGATCGCGGATCGCATCCTCGCGACCACGAAAGATGCGGGGGGGAACTTCGCCTGGGATCGCCTGGCCTTCATGACCGATACCTTCGGCCCGCGGCTTTCCGGTTCGGCGAACCTCGATGCCACCTTGAGGTGGGCCGAGGCTGAGATGAAGAAAGACGGTTTGGAGAACGTCCGCCTCGAACCGGTGATGGCGCCGCAATGGATCCGCGGCGACGAAGGCCTCGAGATCCTTGAGCCCTTCCCGAACAAGGTCCCGATTCTCGGTCTCGGGGGCAGCGTCAGCACGCGCTCCGAGGGCGTCACCGGCGAGCTGATGATCGTCAAGTCCTTCGACGAGCTCAACGCGCGAAAGGATGAAGCGCGCGGGCGCATCGTCCTCTTCAACGTCCTTTACACCAACTACGGCGAGACGGTGCGCTATCGAGGAGGAGGCGCCTCGGCCGCCGCCAAGGCCGGCGCGGTCGCGGCGCTGGTGCGATCGGTGGGGCTGCCCGGGTTGCGAACCCCGCACACCGGAGGTATGCGCTACGAGGACGGCGCGCCGAAGATCCCCACCGCAGCCATCCCCACGGAGGATGCCGACCGGTTCGATCGGATGGCGAAGCGGGGACAGAAGATCGTCCTTCGCCTCAAGATGGATGCGCACTTTCTTGACGACGCTCCCTCGGCCAATCTGGTGGGCGAAATCCGTGGAACCGAGAATCCAGACGAAGTCGTTCTGCTCGGCGGCCACATCGACTCCTGGGATCCGGGCACCGGCGCCATGGACGACGGCGGCGGCTGTGTTGTGACCTGGGAGGCCCTGCGCATCCTCAAGAACCTCGGGTTGAGACCCAAACGCACCATCCGAGTTGTGCTCTTCACGAACGAAGAAAACGGCGGGGCAGGCGGAAATGGCTACCGCGATGCCCACAAGGCCGAGCTCGACAAGCACGTCCTGGCCCTGGAATCGGACTCCGGAGTGTTTCGGCCCCGCGGCTTCGGTTTCACGGGCTCGGACGCCGCTCGCCAGACGCTCAGCGAGATCGCGGCTGTGCTGAAGCCGCTGGGCGCTGACGTCATTGGACCTCAGGGAGGCGGAGCCGATATCGGGCCGTCCGTCGCGGCCGCGAAGATCCCGTCCGCGAGCCTGGAGGTGGATGGATCGAGATATTTCCTGCTTCACCACACGCCTGCGGACACCGTGGACAAGCTGGATCCCAAGGATCTCGCCGACAACGCGGCCGCCATAGCGTTCCTGGCCTACGTGGTCGCGGATCTGGAAGCGCCACTCCAAAGACCCTGATCCCGCGCTGCGGCCCACTCATCCTGCCTCCTCAAGAGTCCGCCGGGAAGGCGACTCGGATCCCGGGGTTCCCTTCGACCGTAAGGAGTGCGTCAGACTAGGGACATGAGCGAGCGCACCGTAGAACGACTTGTGTCGGCTGTCCCCACTTCGGATGGGGCGGGAGTCCGCCTCAGTCGCGCCATCGCGAACGCGGAACTGGACCACCTTGACCCGTTTCTGCTCCTGGACGAATTCCGCTCCGATGATCCGAATGACTACATCGCCGGTTTTCCGGACCATCCCCATCGTGGATTCGAGACGGTTACGTACATGCTGGCCGGCAAGATGGAGCATGCGGATCACGCCGGCAACCGGGGCCTTCTGACCTCGGGCGGCGCACAGTGGATGACCGCGGGCCGGGGCCTCATCCACTCGGAAACGCCCAAACAGGAAGACGGTCTGATGTGGGGCTTCCAACTGTGGGTCAATCTTCCCGCCGCAAACAAGATGACGGCCCCGCGTTATCAGGATATCGACCCTTCGGCTATTCCGGAGGTGACCATCGAGCGGGGCTCGGTCCGAGTGATCGCCGGTGTTTTCGGGGGCGCCACCGGCCCGGTCCAGGGCATCGTCACGGATCCTGTTTATCTGGACGTTCGCCTTGACGCCTTAGGGCGTTTCGAGACTACCTTGCCGGAGGACCACACTGCCTTCGTCTATGCCTACCAGGGCCAGGGCACGGTGGGCGCCGCGGTTCTCGAACCAAAGTCTCTCGGCGTCCTTTCGAAAGGCGACACCATCCGGGCTACGGCCACCGGTTCCGATTTCCGTTTCCTGTGCATCGCGGCTCGACCGCTGAACGAGCCCATCGCCCGCTACGGTCCATTCGTGATGAATACCCGGGAAGAAATCCACCAGGCGTTCGATGACTTCCGAAACGGTCGGTTCGCATGAACGAAGCGCTCGCGGGCGGAGGAGAGCCGCCGAAGCGTAAGGGGACCGGGGGCAGCTGGGCCGTCGCCATAGTTTTCCTCACCATCGCGTGTCTCGTGCTCCCGATTCTCCTTATCCGTTCAACCATGAAGCGGGTTCGAAGCCTGGGCGGCGCGGCCGAGAGCGCCCTGATCGCCGTGCGCAAGGTGGCCGAGGGATTTCAAACCGGTAAGGTCGAAACCACGTTCCGCAGCTACGCCACCGAGCTCAATACCGTAGCCAAGTTCGAATTCGCAGAGCTCAGACAACTCGAGTCCTTCGAGCGAACCGACAGCGCCTCCATCGGCTGGGGGAGCATTCCTCTTCCCGACGTAGTGGTCGAGGCTCGCGGCCAGGTTGTCTACACCTACGTTCTCGACTTCAAGAAGCGCTGGGACCTGAAACTCGAAGGCCAACGGGTGGAGGTCACGGCGCCGGCTCCCGAATTTTCCGCTCCGGCCCTCGATCCATCGACGCTCCGCTTCGAAACCAAGCGAGGATCGGTGCTCCGCAACGAAGAGACCGTTCGCGCGTCCCTGCAGGACGGCCTTTCGGCGCTTCTCAATCAGCGCGCCCGCGAACACCTGCCCCTGGTACGGGAGAGCGGGAGAAAGAGCACCGAGGACTTCGTGAAGAACTTCCTTCTCTCAAATTACGACGACGCGGCGGCGCTGACCGTGCGCGTCCGTTTCGCGGACGAACCCTCTGAGACACCCGCCGTGCCTTCCTTGTCGATGGAAGGCACTCCAAAAAAATAGACTCCTAGTGAATCTGTTCGGAGCGGCCGAAGGCGGTGGCCGCACCCAGGCCCAGACGCTCCATGGACGCATCCCACAGATCGGCTGCGGCGTGGGTGAAGGCGAGTTCCGGATCGTAGCCAAGCACAAACCACCAGCCGTCGGTGATCTCACGGTCGAGCTGAGTGGCGCCCCATCCGGCGTAGCCGATGACCAGAATGGCTTCCGCCACCTCGCCATCGGGCGCCTCCGAGAACGCGAGCGGAAGTATGTTCGCGTTGCCGCAGGCAAAGAGTCCGGGAGCCACCTCGGTCGCATCTTCGCTCAGGGGATCGCGAAGGAGGACGGTGAGACCGGTGGCGCCCACCGGGCCCCCGAGCCGCAGAGGCGTGTCGGGATGAAGTCCTGACGAGAGGCGATCAGGAAGAACGTCCTGAACGCTCACATCCAGAACGCGGTTCACCACCCAGCCCAAGGCGCCGGTTTCGTCGTGATGACCGATGACCATGACGGTCCGCGCGAACTTCGGATCGTTCATGAGAGGCGACGCCACGAGCATGTAGGGTGCGGCCAGATCGGAGCTGTTCATGACGGGGAAGAGCGTACACCGTCCGGGCCAGGAAGCAAGATGAATTTCGACGGGCGGGGCGAGCCAACAAGGGGATTGAGCGGCGGCTGACCAAACCGTCCGCCTTAAGATCGAGTCGCCATGAAAAAAATCTACAGCACAGCGGAGGACGCGGTCAAAGACATCCCTGACGGCGCCACCATTCTTCTCTCTGGTTTTGGCCTGTGCGGCATACCGGAGAATCTGATTCGGGCGGTCAAGGACAAGGCGCCCACGGGTCTGACCCTGGGAAGCAACAACGCGGGCACCACCGACTTCGGCATCACGTCCCTGCTGGAAGCGGGTCTGGTGAAGAAGATGATCTCCACCTACGTGGGCGAAAACAAGGTTTTCGAAAAAATGGCGCTCTCCGGCGCGCTGGAAGTGGAACTGGTGCCCCAAGGCACGTTCTCCGAACGCATGCGCGCGGGCGGCGCCGGCGTGCCCGCCTTCTTCACCCCGACGGGCTACGGAACGCTCATCGCCGAGGGGAAGGAGGTCCGCTGGTTCAACGGACGACCGCACATTCTCGAGAGCGCGCTCCGCGCGGATTTCGCTCTGATCAAGGCCTGGAAAGCCGACACCGAAGGCAACCTCATCTACCGCAAGACCGCACGCAACTTCGGGCCCATGATGGCGATGGCCGCGAAGATCACCATCGCCGAGGTGGAGGAGATCGTGCCCGCGGGCTCTCTTGATCCCGACGCCATCATCACGCCCGGTATTTTCGTCCAGCGCGTGGTGAAGGGCGCCCACTACGAGAAGCGGATCGAAAAGCGCACGGTGAGCGGAGAGGCCACGGAGATCGACCCGCTGCGCGAACGCATCGCGCGTCGAGCCGCCCTGGAGATGAAGAACGGCTTCTACGTGAATCTCGGCATCGGCATGCCCACTCTTGCCTCCAACTACGTGCCCGCGGGCGTGAACGTGGTCCTGCATTCAGAGAACGGCATGCTGGGCGTGGGACCGTATCCAGAGGCAGGCTCCGAGGACGCGGACCTCATCAACGCGGGCAAGGAAACGGTCACGGAGGTCCCAGGCACGTCCTACTTCTCGAGCAGCGACTCCTTCGCCATGGTCCGCGGCGGCCACGTGGATCTGACCATCCTGGGCGCCTTGCAGGTGGACCGTGAAGGCAATCTCGCCAACTGGATGATCCCCGGCAAGATGATGAAAGGCATGGGCGGAGCCATGGACCTCGTGGCCGGGGCCAAGCGGGTGGTGGTCACCATGGAGCACACGGCCAAGGGCGCCCCCAAGATCGTGGATCTGTGCACCCTGCCGTTCACGGGCCGAAGGTGCGTGAACCTCATCATCACCGAGATGGGGGTCATGGAAGTCGAGAAGGACGGCCTGCGTCTGATCGAAATCGCGGAGGGCTTGTCGCTGGAGGACGTAAGGAAGGCGACGGGAACGAAGCTGCTCGTGGACGATTCGAAACTGCTTCCCATGCGCCAGTAGGGCGGGTCTGTGGGTCGGCGCGCGGGCGGCGATGAAGTCGCGCCCTGACTCCTACCCCAGGGTGGCCAGGCTCGGGAACATCTTCGAGAACCACTGGGCCAGAACACTGAGACGGTCCGTAACCAGCAGCAGACCGACGCCGATGAGGAGGATGCCCGAGATGATCTCCACCGCTCGCATCTGCTTCTTGATCCGCGCCGAGGCGGCGAAGAACCAGTTCACGGCCAGGCCGGCAGCGATGAAAGGAATCCCCAGGCCGGCGGAATAGGCCGACAGTAAAACCATGCCCTGGGTGACGGTTTCCTGCTGAGAGGCATAGAGGAGAATCCCGGCCAGAATGGGACCGATGCAGGGCGTCCAGCCGAAAGCAAAGGCAATGCCGACCACGTAGGCGCCCAGCAGACCCAACGGCTTTTGCTTCACCTCGGCTCGCATCTCGCCCAAGAGCCATTTGATCCGAAAAACTCCCATCATGTGCAGGCCGAGGACGATGATGACCGCGCCGCCTACCATCCCGAGCAATCTTTTGTACTGTTGCAGGTAGTAGCCGACCATGGTGGCCGCCGCGCCCAGGAGGACGAAGACCGTGGAAAAGCCCAGGACGAAGAAGATCGACGTGATTGCGACCCTGCGGGCCTGATCCGTGGGCGTCTCCTGATTCTTGAACTTCGAGACGTTGATGCCGCTGATGAAAGAGAGATATCCCGGTACGATCGGCAAGACGCAAGGCGATATGAAAGAAACGATTCCCGCTACGAATGCGGTAAATAGGGATACGGATTCATTCATGGCGGGTTATTGGTCCTCGAAGGGCGGGAAGAGGCGCCTCGGCATCGCGCTGCGGACGGCGTGCGTCTTTGCCACGGCCTCGGCGATGTTATCCAAGGGGCACGCGCAGACCACAGTGGACCCGACCCTCACGGAGGCCATCCGTGTTTTCGAGACCGCGATGGCCGAGAAGAACACAGAGAGCGTGCTTGCCGCCTGGCAGTTCGAAACGGAGGCTGAGAGATCGGCCGAACAGACGACGCTGCGGGGCGTCTTCTCCTCGCAGGAGCTCTCGCTCACCTCCGACCTGCCCTCGATCAGCGCCGACGGCCAGACCGCGGCCACCCTCGGAACTCTGGCCCTGATCTCAGAGCCGCGCGGGGCCATAGAGCAATGGGGCCTCCTCTGGCACAAGACGCCGGACGGATGGCGCATCGTTTCAAAGAAGACGTTCGGAGGCATCGATGGCCTGGTCCACCTCGTTCTTCAGAACCAGGGGTTCGTGGCCAACGGACAGACCATTGAGCTGGAGGACTTCTCTCTCCAGATGCTCGAAGGAACGTTCTTCCTGAACACCCAGGAAGCCGGGCCCACCGCCCTGGTTTTCGTGGGGAAGGGCCGAGTCACGTTCAAGCCGAGGCCACGAACCGAACGCGGCCAGATGAAGCTGTTCGCGAAAAGCGAGGTGCTGGAAGACCAGGTCTCGCGCGCGTTTTTGCGGCTTCATCCGGCCGATCTCTACAGAACCTTGAAACCCGGCAAGTTCGCAGACGACCCGGGGAGCGGCGACCGGCTGGGCAAAGCCCTCGAATTTTTCGAGCAGCAAAAGGGCGACTCATTCGTTCTCGACGCTCCGGTTGCGGGAGCGCCCTGGTGGCTCCTCCCCGGTCTGGGAGACGCATCCATCGCTTTCGAGACGAAGCGCTTCGGCCTGCTGACCCTGTCGCTGAGCGGTTTCGAGACCGAGGGAGTGAGTCTGTTCAATCGAAGCACCCAGAGACAGATTTCCGTCTACCCAAGAGCGATCGCGGTCGATCGGGTCGAACCGACCGAGACCGCCCTGGACGTCGTTCACCACGACCTCGTGCTGTCGCTCAATCCCGATACATTCGATCTCAACGGTCGGGATACGATTGCCCTCGATCTTCACGCCTCGCTGACTTCGTTCCGGTTCCATCTGGACAACGACCTGCAGGTGCGATCGGTTCGGTCCCCCGAAGGAGGCCGCCACCTGTTTTTCCGGGTGCGCGGACAGAACAGCATCCTGGTGTCCATGGGATCGTTGGCCGGACGGGTGGGGCGTTTGAACCTGACCGTGGAGTACGCCGGCCGCCTGCCCGCGAGCACCGTCGAGAGCGAGATCCTTCGAGGCGGTCAGGGGTTCGGCAGCGAGGAGTCGCCCGCCTTCTTCATTGATCCAGCCCTCATCTACTCCAAACGACGTTTCTTTTATCCCCAGTTCGGCGACGACGACTATTCGACCTCAACCCTGAGCGTCACCGTTCCCGCCGAGTGGAGCGTGGTTTCGGGAGGCGTGAAGACGGAAACGACCGACAACGCCACTCGCACGGTGATCCACGATCAGAGCCAGAAAGCAAAGTATGTCGCCTTCATGGTCGCCCGCCTGATACCCATCGCCCACGAGCGGACGGAGGCGCTCTCCTTCGACGCCTTTGCCCAAGCGCGGGCCCGTCGCGAGGGCGCCCGGTCGGTCGCCGGTCTCAAATCCGCGGCGCTCTTCTACATCAGCTTGTTCGGGCCGCTTCCCTATTCGCCTCTCAACCTGGCGCTCGTCGAGGCCCCGGTTCCCGGCGGCCACTCTCCGCCCGGACTGGTCATTCTGCAGCAGCGGCCACCGCTGATGGGAGCGGGCCTTAAGGATGACCCGGCCACCTTCTACGAAATACCCGGCTTCTTTCTGGCCCACGAGCTGGCGCATCAATGGTGGGGCCACGGCGTCACGCCCGCGTCCTATCGCGACCGCTGGGTTTCCGAAGGCTTCGCCCAATACGCCGCGGCCCTGTGGACCCGGGAATCGCAGGGAGAGGACGCCTTCGACCAGGTGCTGAAAAAGCTGGTGACCTGGTCCCGACGGCTCGGCAGATTCGGACCCGTGGATCTGGGCAATCGGGTGGGACACATCCAAAGCAACCCTCAGGCCCATCGGGCGGTCGTCTATGACAAGGGCGCACTGGTTCTCGACATGGTCCGACGCCTGGTCGGCGACGACGCCTTTCGACGGGGGCTGATGCGACTTCAGCGCGAACACCGTTTTCAGAAGGTCGACTCCGAGATGGCCCGGCGCGCCTTCGAAGCAGAAGGCTCGATCGACCTTGACGGCCTTTGGGAGGTCTTCGTGCGTACCACCACGCTGCCCTCCATGCGCCTGGAACGGGGGAAGAACTCTCAGGCCATCGTGGTGGACGGATATCCCGGCCCCCTGCCCGTCGTGGTGCGAGTAGGCGAGGAACGGATGAATCTCGTCGTTTCCGGAAGGCTGCAGATCCCCGGGGCCCGTCCGGAGGTGAAGGTCATTCTGGATCCGGACGGCATCAATCTGGTGAAGAGTCAGTAGTGTCCTTGCGGCTCTCTACCTCGACAGCCTGGGCGATCGCCACGTTCCTGTTCTTTCTGGCCTGGGCGTTCGGCCCCTTGTTCCTGGGCGA
>JAENWE010000218.1 GCA_016650185.1 Vicinamibacteria bacterium
CGCGAGGCCGAGGCGTCGCCGTCCTGTTTGTTCACGGGGCGGTCGCCGATGCGGAAGCGAAGGTCCGTGCCGGTCGGGGTCGTGACCCGCACCTCGCCTGCGCGGAGCGCTGCCTCGAACTTCCTTTGTGCGGCGCCGATCGCCGCGCAGTCCGATTCCAGCACCGCCC
Organism: Vicinamibacteria bacterium; assembly: GCA_016650185.1. GTDB lineage: Bacteria > Acidobacteriota > Vicinamibacteria > Fen-336 > JAGNNV01 > JAGNNV01. The sequence goes on from JAENWE010000218.1 coordinate 170, forward strand.
GTTGATAGAGCGCATCGATCGAGGGTCGCGAGGGAAGGGGCTGGCCCGGCAGGGCGTAGGCGCTGCCGTTCTCGACCCAGTGGAAGTGCACGGTGCGGCCGCGGCCTTCCTTGAGCCCGTCCTGTAGGGCCGCGTAGGCGGGATGACTGGGCATGGCGCCGGGCAGCATTACGGCGGCGTCCACATCGTGGAGCATCCCGCGATAGGCCTCTCGCGAAATGGCGTTCGCTTTCCGGATCAAGGACAGGTCCCAGGCCGCGGGCACGGGCTCCGCCAACACGTCGATCACGCCCAGGTCCACGCCCCCGGCCTTCATAACCTCGTAACGCAGGTGGGGGACGAGCGCTTCGAAGAGGCCCGGGTGCGCCAGGGACAGAACCTTCTCGCCCGGCTTCAAGTCGAGCTGCTTGACGATGCGCTGGGCCAGGGCCGGGTAGTCGAGGGTGAGCTGCGACTGCGCGGCGGCCGGCAGAGGGAGCGCACAGAAGACGGTGAGGAAGACTTGCGTCGAGGCTTTCATGACTGAGAGTGTACCGGCGGCGGCTACCTGTCCAGGGTCGGGGCGTCGTTGAGCGGATGAATGTCGGCATTCTGAGCGCTGAGGGCCTTCGGCGCGACGTCCTGTTCATCGATTCGACCGAGAAGCTTCTTCATTCGCCCGGTCGCGCTTTCGGTTTTCGCCGAGTCGTTGGAGGCGGCCTGCAGCTCGACGGCATGAAGCCAGAGTGACTTAAGCAGGCCCAAGACACGGAACCGTCGCTCCTTTGCCTCTGCAAGGCGCGTCTCGAGGTCACGGACGGCATCGAGTTGCCTCTGGAGGATCTCGTGGACATCCCGCATGTCGTCGGTAGTGTCGGCATCGGAGCCTAGCGCAGAGAGTTTGTCGACCAGACGCTTGGCCTCCGCCGGATCAAGCGCCCGCGCGAGACCGGCGATCTGCTTGTCAAGCGAAGCGATCAAGTCCGCGAGGTGACGCGCGGAGGCGTGGGCCTGCGCACCCAAGGTGTGAGCGGGCTCTGGCAGGGCGCTGGAAATGGCGTTCACGGCCGCCACGAGGCTCCACGGCGTGGCCGGCCCGGAAGATGGCTCGTTGTGTGATGCCGATCGTTCCGGCAGAAGCAATGCCGCGATCTCGGGCTGGGCCCAGAAGGACGTCTTGGTCGTTGCAACTTTCAGGGCCTTCTCTATGGCCTTTGCGTCGAGGCCGCGCGCACGCGCCAGTTTCCGCCAACGAGCAGTCAGGACGAACGCAGCGCCGATGGCGAACACCAAGAGACCAAGGAACCTCGGCGCCCAGTCAGGCCGCGATGTAAATGGGTAAGGAAAGCGCCCGGTCCTGATGATGTGGGAGTTGAAGGCGAAAAAGAAAACCGCAAGCGGGGCCCCGAGGGTTGACACCAGGATGCTCCAAAAGAGGGCCATCCGCGCCCATCTCAGTTGCGGTGGAAGCCGTTCCCACACATCTTCCTTTCCCCGGAAGCGACGCGGGTACCATCCGAACCATCCCTCGGGCGGTTTGAACATCTCCCTGGTGATTCGGGAGGATTCGAAGCCCGCCTTCCGCAACTGCGCATGCATTACGGCCAGGATTAGGGCCATGAAAACAGACAGAGCACCTAGTATTTGCGGCAACACAGGGAACGGATCCGAAACGTCGCCTCCGCCAAGCCACCAGGCTGCGACAAGAAGCAGAAGAAACCAGGCCCCAACGATCATTCGAAACGTGGTCGCGAGGTCTTCGAATCCCTCGATCACCTCGTCAGCCTCGGCGGGAGCAAGGGCCCTTCTCAATCTCGTCGCGTCCCGCCACCGTTTGTCGGGGTCCTTGGCGAGGCAACGGGTGAGGGCGATCGCGATCTCGATTGGGATTTCCGGAGCGAGCGACTTGAGAGCCGGGGCCTCTTTCGTGATGTGCTGGGCCATGATGTCGCCCGCGGTCGGGCCTTCGAAGGGCAGCCGGCCGGCGAGCATGGCGTAGCCCATCACTCCAAGGGAGTACAGGTCGCTTCGATGGTCTATGTCGGATTTCCCCTGCGCCTGCTCGGGGGACATGTACTGGGGTGTCCCCAGCACGCTGCCGACTTCCGTCATGGTCTGGCCCGCGCCGAAGGCCTTGGCGATCCCGAAATCCGTCAGGAGGGTACGTCCTGTTCCCTCTTCTAGAAGTACGTTGTCGGGCTTGATGTCGCGATGAATGACCCCGAGCTTGTGCGCGTAGTCGAGCGCTTCGGCGATCTCAATCAAGATTCGGCGCGATTCCTCGACCGGGATCCGGCCCTCGCGTTTCAGGCGGGCGGCGAGAGACTCGCCCTTGACGTAGCCCATGACGAAGTAAAGCGTCCCATCCACGTCACCGAACGTATAGAGGGGAACGATGTTGGGGTGGGAGAGCTTCGCGGCGGTTCGGGCCTCGCGGCGGAATCGATCGCGGCTGTCCTTCGTGGCGCCACGGTCGGGGGGAAGGACCTTGATCGCAACCTCGCGCTCGAGAGCCGCCTCGGTGGCGAGGTAGACGGCGCCCATGCCGCCCTTGCCGAGCAGGCGTTGAATCTCGTACTGCTGACCCAAGGCCTTCCGCAAGGCGGCCCTGATTGGATCCTCAGGTTCGGACTTGAGGACATCCGGCGCCTTGGCGCCGCAGTCGAGACAGAAACGCGCCTTCTCAGGGAGCGGCGTCTTGCAGGATGGGCATTCCATGTTGACTACTTCTCGATCGTCGGGTTCTCGCGGATGGCTTCGGTGGCCTCGTCGGCGAACGCTCGGGTGACGGGCGAGGGGCCCAACTGCTGAGCGATCTCGGCGCAGAGCGTGCGGATGCGGCCGGTGGTGCGGTTGGTTCGGTCCGCGTCACCCGTTGCTGCGCGTAGCTCGACTGCCTGAAGCCAGAGCGCCTTCAGAAGCTCGAAGCGCTCGGCGCGTCGCGCCTTTGCGTCGCCGATCCGCGCTTCGAGACCGCGGACGGTATCGAGCTGCTTTTGGAGGATCTCCCGGACTTCGCGATTCTCGTCAGCCGGGCCGCCATCGGGCCCGAGGGCCGCGAGCTTATCGACGAGACGCCTGGCCTCCTCGTGGTCGAGGGCGCGAGCGAGGCCGGCGATCTGCTTGTCGAGCGAAGTGATCGCATCCGCGAGTTGACGGGCGGATGCGCGGGCCTGAGCACCCACGGTACGAACGGGCGCCGGCAGGGTGTTGGCGATAGCGCCGACGGCGCTTAGAAGACCCGAGATCGTCGTTGGTTCGAGGGAGGGGTTGCGGCCTGATGCCGAGCCTTCGGGCAGGAGCAGTACCGCGATTTCGGGACGTCGCCAGAAGGAACGCTGTCCCGTCCACATGACCAGGGCGTGTCCCCTCAAATCGCGGTCGGCGAGTCGGGAACGAGAGAACAGCTCCCAGCGCCGGATCAACAGGAAGGCGGCGGCGGCGGGGAACAGGAAGAGGGTCAGAGCGCCGTCGGTAACCGCATCGCGAACCGAAAGGGGGTAGGGGTTCCGACGATCGTTGTTGCTAACGTCGAACGAGATGACCGTCAGCATGTTCGGAATCAAAACCAGGAACAGCATCACCACGGTCCACGCCAGCATGGCGCGCGCTCGCCGCAGCTCAAGCGGCAGTCTCTCCCAGGCATCGCCTGGAGCCCGCAGACTCGGCGGATACCAGCCGAGCCAGCTGCGGGGCTGTCCAAACGCCCCGACGAGGATGGCCGGCCACTCGAAGCCGCCGCGTCGAAGTCGGCGCATTCTGAAAGCGAGCCGCATCGCGATCCCAGCCAGGGAGGCAGAAAGTCCGACTAGAAAAATCCAAAAGAGAAGGTCGGACGTGATTGTGCCCAACCACCAGGCCCCCAGATTCCAGAGGCCAAGAGCGCACATCAGTATCACGATGAAGAGGTTCGATAGCCCCTCGAACTGAATTGGGGGCTCGTC